>JALZOC010000427.1 GCA_030857365.1 Acidobacteriota bacterium | reverse complement strand
GTGCGGGTACCGCGCCGCCGGTTGCGCCGACCGCAGCTCCGCGACGCGCCGGGTTCGCGGCAGCCGCGGGCGCAGCGCCGCGCGCGTTCACGCCCTCCAGGCCTTCCCCGTAGATCCCGCCAATCGATCCGCCGGGCAGGTAGTCCATCGTGACCTGATACGCGTTTCCCGCTTCGTTCGAGCGGAAGAACAGGCCGCTGTCGCACCCGTAGTCCGGCTTCACTTCCATGTACAACTCGACGTTCTTGTACTTCTTGTCCGTCAGGAGAATTCCCCCCTGGCCGAAGGGGCTCTGCGTCGCGACAATCATGCCGTGCACGACGCGGTAGTCGGGGGTCGTCCCATGATGATTCGTCCGGCTGACGTGCCACCCGGAAAGATCCTGGCCGTTGAAGAGTGCCGTGAAGCCCTCCGGCACCGTCGGCTTCGGCGGGGTCATCGGGGCCGGGATCTTCGGGGCGACCGCGGTCGTCACTGGGGGTTGCGTCGCCTGCGCCTCCGCATGGTTGATCGGACCGCCTGCAGCAGCGATGACCACCCCGACGCTCGCAATGTAAATCCAGCCGTCTCGCATCTCGTCTCCTCTCGCCGCGTCTGAACGCGCGGACGAAGCACCCGAGTGTAAACCCTGACGGCCTTCTCAGCGCGGCGGGGGGTCGAGATCGAACCGCGCCGGTTCGATCTTCCTGAGCACGAGGAACACGCTCGCCATGGCCATGAAAGGTAACAACCCGGCACCGAAGAACACGGGCGTCCAGCCATACAGGTCCACGATGACGCCTGTGTACAGCACCGCGAGGAGCGCCGCGCCGTTGTCCCCGAAGCCTGCGATGCCGTTCACACGCCCGGCCAGCTGCTGCGGTACGACGTCCCCTACGGTGCCGATGTAGGTGGCCGACACCCACTGGTTGCCGAAGAGCGCCAGCCCCATCAGCACCACGGCCAGATAGTCGTTCGCGATGAAGGGCATGGTCATGCTGAGCGCCCCCAGCGAGAACGCGCACGTGAACGCGATTTTTCGCCCGCGATCCACCGAGCCGGTTGCCTTGATGAGCCGATCCGTCAAGAGCCCGCCCACCACGTTGCCGCTCATGCCGATGAGGTTTGGAATCGAGGCGAAGAATCCGACGGCGAGAAAGGACATGCCCCGCCCTGTTCGCAGGTACAGCGGCAGCCAGGTCCAGTAGAACGTCGTGATCGGGCCCGTGAACACGCGGATCAAAAAGAGGCCTAGCACCTTGCGATTCCTGATCAACTGCCCCAGGCTGATGGCGCGCGCGGCGTCCGCGACCGCCCCCCCCGGCCTGATCGCGAGCGCGGCCATCCGTTCCTTGTCCGGAAAGATCGAGAGCCACGGCACGAGCCACACCAGACCGAGAAGGCACGGAATCACGAAGGCCATCCGCCAGCCGAACTGGCTGGCCAGGAACACCACGATCGGCGGGGCAATCACGGACCCGAACTGCGCGCCGGCGTTGAAGACGCCACCCGCGCGTGACCGGCTGGCGGCCGGGAAGAGCCCCGCGAGCGCCTTGATGCCGGCGGTGTAGTTTCCGCACTGGCTCAATCCCATCAGGAAACGCAGCAGGATGAACCCGGTGAGGGTGCTGAGGCCCACCGCCGCCGCCATGCCGCCGACCAGGGCGTGCGCCGCCCCGATGAGCGACCACGCCACGAAGATCAGCGCGAGCCCGGTGCGGGCTCCCACGCGATCCATGAAGGCGCCGGCAGGCACCTGTCCGCACATCATCCCCAGGTTGAAGAACACCGCGATGTATCCGTACTGCGCATTCGTCCAGTTGAACTCCGAGCGCAGCTCCGCGGCGAGCACCGAGAGCACCTGCCGGTCGAGCAGATTGATTGCAATCGAGGTCGAGAGGAGGCCGACGATCGTCCACCGCGCCTTCGCGGAGAGTACCGGGTCGCTGGAGGTAGCGCTCATCTCGGGTTTATTCAGTGCGGAGTGGCCACGGCCAGGCGGTCCACCGTCGTCCACTGCCGCGTCCGCGCGGAGCGCTGCACGGCGTCGAGCGCCTGCTGCACCGCGAGCGCGTCGGCAAAATTCGGGTGGAACGGCGCCCCGGCCGACAACGCCTGGAGAAACTCGGCGAGCGTCGCGATGAAGGTGTGCTCGTAGCCGATGATGTGTCCGGGCCGCCAGAAGCTGCCAAAGATTGGATGCTTCAGATCGGTCACGAGCAGATCACGGGGGCCCTGCTCGGTGGAAGGATCCGATGCATCCACGAATTCCAGGTGGTTCAGCCGCTCGAGATTGAACCGCAGCATGCCCCTGGAACCGTGAATCTCGAACCGGTTCTGGTTTTTGCACCCGATCCCGAAGCGCGTGGACTCGAACGTGCCCGCGCTCCCGTTCTCGAAGGCCACGAGCGCCATCACGGCATCGTCCACCGCGCGGCCGGGTGCGAGTGTGCGCGCGCGCGCCACGGTTTCGGTGATGGGCCCATTCAGATAGAGCGCCGTGTCGAGCGAGTGCGTGAGCAGATCGTCCGCGACACCGGAGCCGGCAAGCGCCGGGTCCATGCGCCAGGTGGCGGCGCGAGAGGTATCGGCGCCCCACTGCTGCTTGTAGGCGGCGTTGTAGTGAAAGATCGTGCCGAGGCGCCCCTCGTCGATGAGCTGGCGTGCGTAGGCGATCGCCGGCACCCGGCGGTAGTTGAACCAGACGAGTGTGGGCACGCCGCGCGCCGCGCGCTCCATCCGCTGCGCCTCGTCCAGCGACAGCGCCAGCGGCTTCTCGCACAGAATGATTTTTCCGGCCTCCGCCGCGGCGAGGGCGGCGGGACCGTGCAGGTGATTGGGCAGCGCGATGTCGACCGCGTCGATGTCCTTGCGGTCGATGGCGGTGCGCCAGTCCGTGGACGTCTCTTCCCAGCCCCACCGGTCCGCCATCGCCGCAAGCGATGCGGCGTCGCGGCCGCAGAGCAGCGTCCGCCGGATCCGATACGGAAGATCGAAAAAATGCGGCGCCTGGCAGTAGGCGTTCGAGTGGGCCTTGCCCATGAAGCCCTGTCCGAGGAGCGCAATGCGGAGTTCGGTCATTGAAAGGCTACCAGCTTCCAGCTTCCAGCTACCTGCCCACCCGCCTCTGGACCACCTGCCTGTTCTCAAGTGCTCAAGAGCCGGAAGCTGGAAGCTGGGAGCTGGAAGCCTGCTGTCTATAACGCCTTGCTCTTCCGGGCGGCCGCGTCCCAGCCGAGCGGCTTGCCCTGCTGGAGCGACTCGAGCGCGAGGAGGCACGGGAGCGCGGCGTAGTAGCCGATTTCCAGGTCGGCGCTGGGCTTCTGGCGCGACTTGATGCAGTCCAGGAAGTTTCGGGTGTGCGCATCGAGCGGGTAGTCTTCCTCGACACCCCCGCGCGGATTCACGTACATCGTTCCTTCGATCGGCGGCAGGTTCGCGCGTCCGCCACCCCCGCGTCCGCCGCCTCTGCCCGAACCCGGCCCTCCAGCGCCGGTCCCCCCCGGGGCGCCGGAGGCAATCGCGGTCCCGCCTGCCCCGAGCGTGGCGCCACCCGCCGTCGGCGGCGGGGGCGGGCCCTGTTTGCGGACGACGTGCGGTACGACCGGGCGCACGGCCCATCCCTGCCGGTTCACCTGCAGCGACCCGCGGTTGCCGACGAAGAACACGCCCCAGTTCTCGATCCCGTCCGACATGTACACCTCGCCATTGGCGAAGCTCAGGATGAAGTTGTCGTAGAGCCAGGAAATCGAGAACGTGTCGGGGACCTGTTCAGGGTCCGCATCCGGCAC
>JALZOC010000426.1 GCA_030857365.1 Acidobacteriota bacterium | reverse complement strand
CTTCGCGAAGTTCTGCGGGGCGTGGAGGGCGATGGCATCCTTGACGCCGGAGAGCACCCCCCCCGCGTCAGCGAATCGCGCGGCCGCCTCGACGATGCGGCCCGACTGCGATGCGAGCAGCCGTCCGGGGATCGCGTATAGAGACGAGAACAGGGCGTACTGGGTGGCGGTGAAGCCGGCGGAGGTCAGGCTGGACATGTAGGCAATCAGACAGGTCCCCGCAAATCCGCCGGCGACGTTGTCGAGTCCGATCGCCGCGAAGAGCGCCCACAGGTTGTGCTCCTGGAAGGCGAGCCAGACGAACAGGAGGTTGCTCAGCGGCCCGGCGAACGCGCCAATCACCATCGAGCGCATCAGGCCGTACCGCGCGACCGCCAGGCCGCCCGCGAACACCCCCAGCATGGTCATCCCGACGCCGAAGATCTTGCGGACCTCCGCGATCTCGACCAGGGAATAGCCCAGGTCGAGGTAGAAGGGATTCATGATGTTCAGCACGAAATCGGGGATCCGGTAGAGGCAGATGAGCGCGAGGATCAGCCCGCCGGACGAGCGGTATCGGGAAAAGAAGTCCCGGAGCGGATCACCAAGGGCCGAATAGAGGTACACGCCGGGCCGGGTGCGCACACTTGGAAGGGGGAGCGTCGCGACGACGATCACCGCCATGCCCGCCAGGACGGCGCCGAGGTGCACCCACACGCGCGCATCTGAGGACCACAGGGCCAGGGCGGCATCACGCGCGCCGGGTGCGCCGGCCGCGTTCAGCACCTGGCCCAGCACGCCGGCGTTCGCGGCCAGACCCGAGCCGAGGACGAGCGCACCGGCGGTGAGGAGCGCGAGGCGCGCGATCCACTCGAACGCCTCTCGGGCCGGAGCAGGCCGGATGCCTTCGGTCCGGATCGGCCGGATCGCATGGCGGGCCTCGCGGGGCGCCGCGAGCACGGCGAGGATGCCGATCAGCATCAGCGCCGCCATCACCGCGTACGAGAAATTCCATCCGTACGACGCCGCCAGCAGCAGCGGCACCGCGCCGGCGACGATGATGGCGACGCGGTAGCCCCATTGGTACGCGGCCGCCATCGCGCCCTGCTTCGAGACTTCCGCCGCTTCGATGCGCCAGGCGTCGATGGCGATGTCCTGCGTGGCCGAGGCGAAGCCGACGAGCACCGCGAACACGGCGACCCGCGCCAGGCTGACGGTCGGATCGGCCCCGGCGATGAGCCACAGCCCCACGACGATCAGCGCCTGGCAGACCAGCATCCAGGCTCGCCGATGTCCCAGCCAGCGGGTCAGGAGGGGGACGCGTGCGCGGTCGATGAACGGGGCCCAGAGGAACTTGAAGGTCGAGACCAGCGTGACCAGGCTGAAGAAGCCGATCACCTCGAGTGAGAGGCCCGAGGCGCGAAACCACGCGGAGAGCGTATCGAAGATGAGGAAGTACGGCAGGCCCGCGGAAAATCCGAGCGCCACCATGACGAGCGCCGACCGCTCGGTGTAGACCGCGAGCGCCGAACGGAGCGAGCGCCGCGGGCCCGGCGGGGCGATCTCCTTCATGCGGCGCGGAGGCGGCCCTTCGTCCGAGCGCGACGATACGCGGCGGTTGCCGCGAGGTCGGGGTTCTTCACGTCAGCCATCATCCTCTGCCTGGACCGATCTTACGCGAGGGCGGCCATGCTCGGACTCGCGGAATTTCCGCCTGTCACTCCTCCCGGAGCGCCTCCGTTGGCTGCACGGCGAGGCCGCGGCGTGCTGGACCGACGGCCGCCAGCAGGCCGACGGTGAACATCACGGCGACGACGCCGGGAAGAATAACGTGGGCCTTGTCCCCCATCGTGCCGCCAGGCCCGAGCCACTCGAACGCCGACGCAACCGCGACGCCCGCGGCGATCCCGGCGCCAAGCTGCGCGCCCGCCCGGCCGAAGATTCCGGTCACAACGCGACGGGCATCCGCACCGAGGGCGGCACGGATGCCGATCTCGCGGCGCCGCCGGGAGACGGTGAACGACATCATTGCGTAAATGCCCGCCGCCGACAGGAGCAGCACGCTGAGGGTGCCGGCAATGATCGCGGCAGCGACCAGCCGGGAAGCCGTCCGCTCGCCATTCCACGCCGGGAGCACGCCGTTCACGCGCTCGAGCTTGAGGATGGGATCGATCGTCGCGGTGATCTCCCTCAGTCTGGGCGCCAAAGCGGTCGGATCCCCCCGGCGGACGCGGACGATGAGGGTCGCGGGATACAGCTGGCCCGGCACTGCCGCGTGATAGAGCCGCGGCCACATCCCCCCGAAGCCACTCGGCGGGGTGAACGTCTCCGCGAAGGCAGGCACAATTCCGACGATCTCGAACCACGGGCCGACCGAGGCCTCTCCGTCGAGCTTACGTCGCGAGTATCGGACGCGCCGACCCACCACATTGCTGCCAGGAGCCAGACGCTCGGCGAATGACTGGTCGACGATGACGGCGGTCGCTCCCGGGAGCGCGTCTGCGGGTGCGAATCCGCGGCCGGCCAGGATCCGGATGCCGAGGACGTCGAAGAGATTCGGCGCGACGGCATTGGTACGCGTGTAGGTCAGCGACTGATCCCGAGCCGCAGGTGCCGTTCGGACGGGACGCATCAGCATCCATTTCGATCGAGGCGCCTCCCTCAGCCCCGGGGAAATGCTGCGCGTACGTCACGCCGGACACTTCCGGCTCCGCCTCCAGTCTCTGCAACAGAGTCGTCATCCGGTCGGTGAAGCGCGCGTCGCCTACGCGGGCTCTTGCCGCCGAACCGCCATCTCCTGTCGCGTCGTCGCGAGTCAACGCGAGCGTGCCCCGCACCAGCTGGCCCGCTGCCGGGGCGGCCGGCCGCATGCCGATCCGAAAGGATTCGCTCGCATGGTACATGGCGCCCGGGAGGGCCGCCACGGTGATCGCCACCTGCAAGACAATCAAGGCGGTCCACGTCCGTCCAAGCTGCATCGAGGCGCCGCGCGATGCGAAGTGCTGAAGCCCGGCCTGCACTCGCTTCCCCGTCGCCTTGAGCGCGGGAAGCACGCCGACAATCATTCCGGCCAGGAGGGCGAGCACCGCGACGTAAACGATCAATGAGGGCGAGACACCGAACTTGATCCAGTACGCGAGCTGCTCGGTCGGGTCGTCCGACTTGCCCAGGACATCCCCGGCCCTGGCCAGCATCACGCTCACGATCGTCAGGCCGATGACGGCGGCCGTGATTGACAGCACGAGCGCCTCGACGAACAGCTGCACGACGATCCGTGCGCGGCTCGCGCCAAGCGCTGTCCGCACGGCGATCTCGCCCATGCGCGTCGCCGTGCGGGCGTAGACAACGATCGCGACGTTCACGGCGACGATGAGAAGCAGGAGGCCGACGCCGATCTGGATGGATCTCAGGAGGAGCTCTACCTCCGGTCCTTCGATACCCACGAAGGAGCGGGTGTAGGAGACGACCTGCGGCCGGGTATTGCCGTGCGTCTGCGGAAAGGCGGTGGCCATCTGGTCACCGACCGTCGTAAGTTCGGATTGCGCACTCTTTTGCGAGAATCCACGCGCGAGCCGTCCGAAGACATGAATGGCGGGCTCGGCGCCGGGATTCGTCGCGGCGTCGGTCAGACGCAGCGGCACCCAATATCCATGGTTGCGCGGGAAGGCGAACCCCTCCGGCATGACGCCGACAATCGAGTACATGGTTTCGTCCAGACGAACCGTTGTGCCGAGTACGCCTGGACCACCGTCGAAGTGACGCTGCCAGTCGGAGTAGCCGATCAGGAGGAC
>JALZOC010000425.1 GCA_030857365.1 Acidobacteriota bacterium | reverse complement strand
CAGTAAGGCTTCCGCGCTCTCCAGCGGACCCGCTGCCAAATGGCGGCTTCCAGCTGCCGGCTTCCGGATCTCGGCTCCCGGCTCTCGGCGCGAAAACTTTCTCTGAAGAATGTTTCGACGTCGTCAAGGGCGTGCGGGCGAGGCTGGCACCCCGTGCCTGGCGGCAAGTTCCCGGAAATGTGACGACGCCAGGGCGGCCGTGCCCTGACTGTGGTGCTGAATCACCAGCGCGGCGGCGTCCGGACGGGACTCGACCAGCTCCAGACCACGCGCCGCGCCCAGCACGCTGATCGCGGTATCGAGGCCATCCGCCTCGAGGCCGCCCGGCGCAATCACGGTCACCGTCACGTCGTCCGGGATCCCCATCCCGGAACCCGGGTCGATCACGTGTGAGTAGCGCCGGCCCGCGATATTCACGTGCTGCTCGCTGCTGCCCGACGTGGAGACCGCGGCGTTGCTCAACTCGAGCACGCCGGGAAAGCTCACCGATGGATCGCCCTGGTGTACGCGAATGCGCCACCCGCGCTGCCCTGGGGGCGGGTCCCCGAACGCGAGATCGCCACTGACGGCCACGAGAGCCCTTCGCACATTCACCGCGCGAAGCGCCTTGACCGCTTCGCTGGCGGCGTAGCCCTTGCCGATCGCTCCGACATCGAGCGCCATCCCCGGCGCGTCGAAGGTTGCGGTTTGATTTCCGGCGTCGAGGTGAAGCTTGCGATAGCCGCTGCGGCTGGCCGCTGCCCTCAGAGCCCCCTGGTCGGGAACTCGCGCGCTCTTCCGCGCCTCTCTCCAGAGCTGGATGACCGGGCCCTGCGTGATGTCGAAGGCACCACCCGTCGCACTCGCCAGATCCTGCGACGCTCGGAGCACGGCGAAGAGATCATCACTGAGCGGCACCGGGCGGCCGACGGGCTCGCGTGTGACCCGGCTCAGTTCGCTGTCGGCGCGATAGTCCGAAAGGGTGTGGTCGAGGTGCCGTATCCGCTCGAACGCCGCGCGGAACGCCGCGTTGGCTGCTTCCTCGCCGGGCGCATAAATCGTGATCCGGACGAGGGTGCCCATGTGAGGCTCCACCGCCTCATACCGCTGCAGCTCCGGTCTTGCCGGGCTGAGCAGCGCGACGAGCGAGACGCCGAGTTGAAGCAGCCAGTACATAATCAGCTTCCGGCTTCCAGCTTCCGGCTTCCAGCTACCAGCTTCCAGCTACCAGCTACAAGCTTCCGGCTTCCAGCTCCCCGGTTGCGCCTTGCACGTCGCACGTGTTGCGTGCCCGTGCCACGTGCCCGTCCGTCAGTAAGGATCCAGTTCAACCCCGCTGTTCCAGGCGCGGTACATGTCTTCGGCGCTGGGAAGCGTCGCCGGCCGGACGAGACGGAAGCCGAGCCACTGCGCGTCGGTCATGTACCAGATGCTCTTGGGCAGCTGCGGATCCTGCTTCTTCCACGAGAGATGCGACGGTACGCGCGCGGTGCACGTCACCCGCGTCTCGTCGTCGTTCCACGAGCCGCCGCGAACGGCATGTGGATACGGAGCAGTGGCCCTGACCCAGGAATTTTCAGCAGGCCCGGCTGTATAGGGCGCGTACTGATCGAGCGTCCACTCCATCACGTTGCCGAGCATGTCGTGGAGTCCCCACGCATTCGGCTTCTTCGTGCCGACCTTGTGATAGGTGCCCTTCGCGAAATTCGGCGCCGCGGAATTGGCCGCGAACCACGCGTACTCCCCTAGCTGTCCGGGAGGGACGACGCTCGTGCTCCCGGCGCGGCAGGCGTACTCCCATTCGGCTTCAGTCGGCAGCCGGTAGTACTCGCCTGTCTTGGCGCTCAGCCACTGCGCGAACTTGTTTGCCGCGTACTGGGTCATGCTGATGGCCGGGAAGCCGCTGTTGCCGCGCCCGAAGCTCATCTCGAGGTGCGGCGCCGTGGGGCGGCTCAGCCCGTCGACCACTGCGTCGGGCTGACCGGTCTCTTTCGCCTGGTCGGCGAACATGAACATCAGGTAGGCGTCCCACGTGACTTCGTGGGTCTGCATCCAGAAGGCGTCGAGCCGCACCGTGTGCTGCGGCTGCTCGTCGGGCTTCGCGTCCGGCCCCGTCGCTCCCATGAGGAATTCGCCGGCCGGTATTGGCGCCATCCCGTAGCTGAACGTCGTGTTCGGGATGGTGACTGTGTAGGGTGCGGCCGCGGCGCCCGCCTTCTTCGTCGCCTGCGCCTCGATGCGCGTGCGAATCTGCTGAACCGCGGCCATTTCGGCGGGGTCCGGCTTGGCGCCGGTCTGGCGGCCCAGGAGAGTGGCGGTTCCTGCCACGGCCGCAAGGGCCACGGCGAGAGCGGCCGAATGGCGCGGCTTCATTCCAGAGCTTAGACTTCTCTCGTCCGGCCGGGGATCGCGAGGCCGGGGACCTCGTGCCTGGCGCTCATGTCCGTCGTCTTCGGCACCAGGCTCACCTGCGAGTTCAGCGACTGTTCCCAGGTGACCTGCTGGCCCGTGTAGGCGGCCTGACGGCCCATGATTGCCAGCAGCGTGCTGGTCGCCAGGTTCAGGTCGTCATTCTTCGGCTTGCCCGAGCGGATGGACTCGAACAGCACGTCGTGCTCGCGCTGGTACATGTCGTAGGCTTCCCCCTCGAACTGCCACTTGACTGTGCCGTCAGGCGCCTGGATGCGCGGCTGTCCGGCGCCCAGGAGCAGCGTCGCTTCGGTGCCCATGACGTAGTCGAGCGTGCCGTTGTAGCAGCCGGTGGACTGCCGGTTGGCGAGGAACGCACGGTAGCCGTTCGGAAACTCGTAGTTGGCCTCGAAGTGATCGTAGATGTTGCCGCCGTTGGCCGGCACGGCGCGGCCGCCCACCCCGACGCAGCTGAGAGGCGGCTGATCGTTCATGATCCACATGATCTTGTCGGCGTTGTGGACGGCCTGCTCGACCAGGCTGTCGCCGGAGAGCCACACGAAGTTGTACCAGTTCCGGACCTGCCACTCCATGTCGCTCATGCCGGCCGGCCGTTCACTCTCAGGCGGCATCGGCTTGACGGGGTTCGTGTAGTAGGTCGAATAGTGCGACACAGGGCGGCCGATCGCGCCTTTTCGAACCTGCTCCACGGCGTCCTGGATCATGTTGCTGTAGCGCCAGCAGAAGCCGGAGACGAGCGCGAGGTTTTTCGTCTGGGCGAGCTTCTGGGCCGCGATCACCTCCCGCACGCCCGGCGAATCCGTCGCGCAGGGCTTCTCGCAGAACACGTGCTTGTTGGCGTTCACGGCCGCCGTCAGGTGCTGCGGGCGGAAGCCCGGGGGCGTCGCGAGCAGCACGACGTCAACCCCGCTGTTGATCACTTTGTCGTAGGCATCGAGGCCGAAGAACGCGTTATCGATCTTGACACGCTCCCCGAAACGCTCGCTGGCCTTCAGCCGCGTGGCAGCGTTCTCGACGATCGCCTCGTCGATATCGGCGACGGCGGTGAGTACGTTGTTCGGGTCGGCACTGAGCGCCTGGGCCGCGGCGCCGCTGCCCCGGCCCCCGCACCCCACCAGGCCGACCTTCAGGGAGTTCGTCACCGTCTGGCCGGAAATGATGCTCGGGAAGCCCGCCACGAGCACACCGGCGGCCGCGCCCGTCTTCTTCAAGAAGTCGCGGCGTTCAATCGTGTTCGGGTCTTTTTTGGGTGTGGTCGCCATGATGTCCTGACCGGAGGTTCGTATATCGAGTCCTGTTGCCAGGACATGAGGGGACGTTCTCCGAAAATTATATCGCAAACGCCGTTCAGCCCCGCGGCCGATGGG
>JALZOC010000424.1 GCA_030857365.1 Acidobacteriota bacterium | reverse complement strand
ACGGGGGCCCGTACCTGGGGTTCGCGTATTACCCGTCGATCCTGACCTATGAGGCTTACGCCATCCTCGACGGCGTGGTGCTCGACTGGCGATCCCTGCCGGGTGGCACGTTCGCCATCTACAGCGAGGGGGACACGGCCACCCATGAAGTCGGACACTGGCTCGCGCTGTATCACACGTTCGAAGGCAAGTGCAGCGTCAAGAACGACTACGTGTCCGACACGCCGGCGGAGTTCTCTCCAGCGTTCCTCTGTCCCGTGGGTCGCGACACGTGCGCGACGCCCTCGCGACCCGGAGCGGACCCGATCTTCAACTTCATGGACTACACGCAGGATTCCTGCATGTATCAGTTCACTGGTGGCCAGGTGCAACGGATGCGCGCGGCCTGGGCCGCGTTCCGCGCGGGCGAATAGCGTCCGCCGACACTCCAGGCACCAACGGGTGTTGAGGAATGACGCCGCGCCGGGCCCGATCCCGGCGCGGCTTACCCTTTCAGGCGCCCGGTGGAAGCGCCTCGCGTCTGGCCGCGAAGCCGCTACGGCGACGCCCGAGGTGGAGCGAAGCCGCAGCGGTCGAGGAGCTGCTGCATCTCGGCGTGCGAAGCGCCGAGCTTCGGGGCGGCAGCAAGGAGATCCTCCGCGAGCGCCGGGTACCAGTCGCGGCGCCGCCGGTCTCCGAGTCCCGTCACGTCAAATGCCTGGATCGTCCTGTCGATGCGCGCGAGCAGCGCCTGCCGCGCTGCACCTCGGGGGTTCGCGACGGCGGCGGCGGCACATGCGCGGGCCTCAGGTCCGAACACGGGGTCGTCGCACAGAAGGAATCCCCTGGCCGCCGACTCGTTTCCCAGCCGACGTGCCGTCTCGCTGAAGCTGGCGGCGGCGAAGTACAACAGCGTGAGCCGCTTGAACTGCTCGAAGTCCGCCATGCTCGCGTAGAGCGCTGCGACGAGCTGCTCGGTGGCGTCGAGCTCGCGGGTGGTGTGTGCCGCGTAGTCGGCCAGCCCGCGAGCGAACCCCG
The DNA here is from genome assembly GCA_030857365.1 of Acidobacteriota bacterium. Classification (GTDB taxonomy): domain Bacteria; phylum Acidobacteriota; class Vicinamibacteria; order Vicinamibacterales; family 2-12-FULL-66-21; genus JALZOC01. The sequence continues at coordinate 2,766 of JALZOC010000424.1, read as the reverse complement.
CGCCCTCCCACCGGTCGGACTCCAGCAGCCGGACGAGCCGGAGGATCCCCAGCAGGGTCAGTGGAAATCCCGAAGAGAGCAGCGGATCGATGAACCCGGCCGCCGATGGCAGCAACGCCCAGGTGGGCCCCATAATGTGGGCGGCGCGAAACGCCAGCCTCGGCGCATGCACGAAGGGTCGCGTCGCGTGTGCGCGGCGAAACTGCTGCGCGACTGATGGCAGCCCTGCCAGCAGGCGGTCCCACCCGCCCTCCGCCTCGATGCCAATTGCCGACGCAACGGGAGTGGTCAGCGCCGCGCCTGCGCTGGTAATCGCGTTGTTGAAGCGCAACACCCAGATCCAGCCGCCCGGGAACACATGATGCAGCGCCGCGTCGTCGACGGGAAACGGCGGCGGCGCCACGGCGCTTCCGGCTCCGACGGTCCGGTCCCAGCGTTCCACGCCGTCGAAGTGCGTGAAGATGGCCTGCGTCCGCGGCAGCCACTGGAGGGGGCGCTCGCCGAACCCGAGCACGCGCGGCAGGAATCCCCCGCTTCCGCTCGCGTCGACGACGAACCGGACCTCGACGCGCAGCGGGGCGCCGTCGCGGCGGCCTTGGAGCAGCGCGCCGCCCGCGTGGGAGTGCATCGAGGTCAGTTCGACTTGATCGAGGTACTCAGCGCCTGCCTGCGCTGCCTCCCGCACAAGAAAGTGGTCCACGTCCGGTCGATACCAGTGTGTATCGGCTATGGCGTCGTGCGGACTGGCTGCCACGAGCAGCTGCAGCCGATGATCGTCATCGTCATCGAACGACGTGCCCCGCTCGTGGTGGAAAAAACTGAACCCGCGCTTTAGTCCGGCCGCGATCCGCGGATGCGTGGCCTGCCATGTGCCCCACTTCGACAGCGCTCTGACGCGCTCCAGGCCGTAGCGATCGCACAATTGCTCCAGGAGCAGGTTGGTCAGAGGAGTCGTCGACTCGCCGATCGCGAACCGGGGATGGCTGCCGCGCTCGAGCAGCACCACCGAGCGTCCGATACTCCGGAGCGCCAGTGCCGTCAGCGATCCGGCAAACCCGGACCCGACGATGGCCACGTCGGCCGCGGTTCGGGACGCGCGGGGCTGCGTCATCCGGCGCCGTCCGGCGTCCCGTGGCAGCGGTCGCAGGACACCGGCGGCCGCATCCGTTGCTCGAGGTTCATCAGCCGGAGCCGCTCGCGCCGCGCGTCGAAGCACTGGGAACAGTCGGCGAACCGACGCAGGTCCCAGAGGTCGGCGAACACGCGGCCTGGCGCGCCTGGCAGCGCCGCGGCGAGCGCCGCTTCGACGTCGGAAAGCGCCGGTCCGGTAAACACCCCAGCCGCGCCGAGCGCCTCGAGCGCTCCGTTCCCCGACCGCGTCGGAATCAGGGACGCGACGCTTGCCCCACACTCGAACGCGAAGGCCACGGAGCGGACCACCCAGTCCTGCTGCTGGTCACGCGGGATGAAGGGGACACCGACGAGCACGAACGCGCGAAGCCCCGCGCCGAGGCGCCGCAGGCGATCGGCGGCCTGTTCGAATTGTCGGAGCGTAAACCCTTTGTTGAGGCGATTGAGTGCTTCCTCGTGAGCCGTCTCGAGGCCCATCGCCACTTCGACCGCTGGTGCATCAGTGCGGCCCGCGGCCCGTGCGAGCGCGCTGGTAAACCGGGCCACGCGGTCGCCCACCGTAGCCGGATGCGATTCGACGATGACGCGGCTGAACCCGGTGAGCCGATCCGCAATTGACGCGTAGTCGCACTCCGGCACCGCGCGGGGGTCGAAGAAGTTGGCGGCGTTGTACAACTTCGCGTGCGCAGGCCGCGGGCCCTCCGCATCGAGCGCCGCGAGCGCCGAGTCGAGTTGTCCCGCGAGAGCGCCGGGGGGCGTATCGCCAGCGATCGTGTGCTGCCACAGGTCGCACATCACGCAGCGCCAGGGGCACTCGCTCCCGGTCAGGAACACCGTCGCGACGCGTACGATCGTGCCGTCGGCGGCGCGCTCGTCCTCCACCATGACGCCCTGGTGCTGCCACGGATCGTGTAGTGGCCGGGGGGGGCGCCGGTCGAGGACAAAGCGGTCCCGCGCCGTGCGGGCGGCGGGATACGCCGGCAGCACGGTCACCCCCCGTACATCGCGAGGAAGCGCTGGCGGTACGCCTGCTCGTTCCCCCCCGGGCCGAACGCCGAACGCCGGATATCCTGCGCCGCGACGCCGTCCTGGAAACGGCGCTTCGGGAAGGCCGGCATGTCGAAGCCGGTCAGCGCCAGCACGCCTCGGCAGGTAATCTCACCCTTCAGCCGGTACAGAGCGGGCACCTCATGGTTCGTCAGCCGCGCGAAGGGGATGCCCTCGGCAACCTCGATCACGTCGGGACGCGTGAAGGGGCTGAACTCATCGAATCCGTATCGCCGGCCGGGCGCGTAAGTCCGCACGTAGCCGCGGCTCAGGCCGCCGCTGTAGGTGAGCGAATGCTTGATCCGCCCGACGCCCCACCCCTCGTGATAGAGCATCAGGTTGTTGACGACACTCCGGATCGTCAGCTCGCTGTTCTCCTCTATCGGGTAGTCCTTCAGATTTTCGTCGCCACCGTCGCCGTCGATGACGTGCCGCCACGCAGGGTAGCGGAGGCGGATGCCTCTGCTGAGCAGCAGCCCCATCGCGCCGCACTCGACGTCCAGAGGCTTGTAGTCCTCGAGCGTGCGCAGCGTCTCCTGCTCGTCGAGGTCGCCGGGATCCGCGGTGATCTCCTCCAGGAACATCGAC
>JALZOC010000044.1 GCA_030857365.1 Acidobacteriota bacterium | reverse complement strand
CACCGCCCGATGACGGGCGGGTTCCTGCTGGGCGCCCAGTACATGTGGTCGCATTCCATGGACGAAGGGGCGCTCGGCGGAGGAGAGTCCACCGCGCCGCAGAACGTCGCCTGCCGCCGCTGTGAGTGGGCGAGCACCAATCAGGACATCCGGCACACGCTGACGGTCAATGGCGTGTACGAGATCCCGGTGGGAGAAGGCCGGCGCTTCCTGCGCGACGGCGGTCCGCTCTCGCACGTCTTTGGTGGCTGGCAGCTTTCGGGCGTGATGCAGGCGCGGACCGGGCGTCCACTCACCATCAGCGTGACTCGCAGCGTCGCGGACCTGCCGGACGGGAACAACGCCGCTCAGCGCGCGAACCTCGTGTCTGGCGTGCCGATGGTGCCCGAGACGCAGACGGCCGATCAGTGGCTCAACGCGGCGGCCTTTGCGGTGCCCGCCCGGGGCACATGGGGCAACTCGGGCCGCAACATCCTGCGCGGCCCCGGGTTGATGCAGGCCGACCTGTCGCTCCAGAAGCGCTTTGCGATTTCCGCCACGAGGAACGTAGAAGTGCGCTGGGAAGCCTTCAACGCCTTCAACCGCCAGAACCTCGGCAACCCGAACACGAACCTGAGCGCGGGACCCGCATTCGGGCGCATCACGGGACCGCTGAACCGTGGGTACGGCACGGGCACGGCCCGACAGATGCAGTTCATGCTGCGGCTCAACTACTGAGCGGCGTCTTGCTGATCTCGCACCGCGCCCCCCTGCTCGCCGCCGCCATTGCCGCTCTCTCGTGGGCGGCAGGGGCCTGCGGCTCTACGCTGACGCCGCCGCGCGTCGCCGGAACCGATCCGGGTCCAATCCCCCGCATCCAGCCGGTACGTGCGACGGCCACGCTCGCGCACGATCCGGATGACCCGGCCATCTGGATCCATCCCGACGCCCCTGAGCGAAGCCTGATCCTTGGGACGGTGAAGGCCGCGGCACCCCACGGTGGCCTGGCGGTGTTCGGATTGGACGGCCAGTTGCGGCAGCTCGTCAACGGAATCGACCGTCCCAACAATGTCGATGTCGAATACGGCCTGACGCTCGGCGCCCGGACGATCGACATCGCCGTGGTGACCGAGCGATACACGCGCCGTGTGCGGGTGTTCGCAATCGCACCCGACGGGTCGGGCGTGTCGGATCTGGCGCAGCTGCCGGTGCTGGAGGGGGAGTCCGGCGAAGGGGGCGCGCCGATGGGCATCGCGATGTACCGTCGGCCCCGCGACGGCGCGATCTTCGCGATCGTAGCGCCCAAGACGGGGCCGCGCGACGGCTACCTGTGGCAGTACCGCCTGCACGATAACGGGCAGGGAGGGCTCGCCGCCACGAAGGTTCGCCGGTTCGGCCAGTTCAGCGGCACGGGGGAAATCGAGGCCGTTGCGGTCGACGACGCCGAAGGGCATGTCTACTATGCCGACGAAGGGAACGGCATCCACAAGTGGCACGCCGATCCGGAGCATCCGGATGCGGCACGCCCCCTGGCGCACTTCGCCCGCGACGCCTTCGGCGGGGATCGCGAGGGGATTGCGATTTACGCCGCGCCGGAGGGAGGGGGCTACGTCATCGCGACCGATCAGCTCCCACTCGACAGCCGGTATCGCCTGTACCGCCGGGGCGGCGTGGAGAGTGGCGGGAACGGTTCCCCGGCGTCCGCGGGTGTCTTCAGCGGCGGGGCCGATTCGACGGACGGCATCGAGGCGACGGCGCGGAGTCTCGGACCGGAATTTCCTCGCGGCCTGTTCGTGGCGATGAACAGCCGCGCGAGGAATTTCCTGTTGTTCCGCTGGGAAGACATCGAACAGGCACTCGCATCCCCCCCGCACCGCCACGCCGGGCCGGGCTGACGCCCTGAGGCGCGGGTGTCGTCGAGGAAGGTGGCTTCAGCCCCGGCGCGCCGGCGAACGATTGTCGCGCAGCTGAAGCTGCGCGCTACGATGCGCGTCACGTTTCTAGGCCACCCGACGTCTGGATGAGGCGGGTGGGAGCTCGCGGCCCCCGAGCCGCTTCCCCGCAGGGATCGCGCGGTGCACAATTGAGGGGTGGATGCCCTTCGCTTCGACAACCGCTTCGTCCGTGAGCTGCCTGCCGATCCGGACCCGGAGATCTGGCCCCGGCAGGTGCTCGGCGCGATGTACTCACGCGTGGACCCAACGCCCGTCGCGGCACCGCGGCTGATTGCGCATTCCCCGGAGGTTGCGTCGCTGCTCGGAATGGCTCCCGAGGCGATTGCCACCCCACGGTTCGCGCAGGTGTTTGGTGGGAATGCGCTGCTCGAGGGCATGGAGCCGTATGCCGCGAACTACGGCGGCCACCAGTTCGGACATTGGGCGGGGCAACTCGGCGACGGCCGCGCGATCACGCTCGGCGAGACGATCAATTCCGCCGGCGAACGGTGGGAGCTGCAGCTGAAGGGGGCGGGACTGACGCCGTACTCCCGGAATGCCGACGGCCGCGCCGTGCTTCGGTCCTCGATTCGCGAGTTCCTCTGCAGCGAGGCGATGCACCACCTGGGCGTCCCCACCACGCGGGCATTGAGCCTGGTCGCCACGGGCGACCCCGTCGTGCGGGACATGTTCTACGACGGGAACCCCCGAATCGAGCCCGGCGCCATCGTGTGCCGCGTCGCTCCCTCGTTCATCCGCTTCGGCAACTTCGAGCTTCCCGCATCCCGCGGGGACATGGCGCTGCTCGAGCGGCTGGTCGATTTCACCATCCGCCGCGACTTTCCCGAGCTGGTGCCGGCGTCGGGCCGGAGCGACGACGAGGAGGTGCGCGCCGAATGGTTCGGACATGTGTGCGAACGTACGGCGAGGATGATCGCGGGGTGGATGCGCGTCGGCTTCGTGCACGGCGTCATGAACACCGACAACATGTCGATTCTCGGGCTCACGATTGATTACGGCCCTTACGGATGGATCGACAGCTTCGATCCGGACTGGACCCCGAACACGACGGATGCCCAGGGCCGCCGGTATCGCTTCGGCCAGCAGCCGCAGGTCGCGTACTGGAATCTCAACCGGCTGGCGAGCGCGCTGGTGCCCCTGTTTCCGTCGCACGACGCGCTGCACGGCGGCCTCGAGCGCTACGCCGCCACGTTCGCCGCGGCGGCGCGCGCCGACATTGCCGGGAAGCTGGGGCTGCGGGAATGCACGGACGGCGACGTGGAGCTGATGCAGAGGCTGCACGGGCTGCTGGCGAGCGCGGAGGTGGACATGACCCTCTTCTTCCGCCGGCTGGCCGACGTTGCTCTCGAGCGACCAGCCCTCGGACCCCTGCGCGACGCGTTCTACGATCCCGACAAGATGGCGCGCGCGGAGCCGGAGTTTCTGGCGTGGCTCACGCAGTACGCGGCACGGGCACGCGCCGACGACGCTGCCGGCATCGAACGGCGTGCGCGGATGAACAGCGTGAACCCACGCTACGTGCTCAGGAACTATCTCGCGCAACAGGCGATCGACCGCGCCGAACAGGGGGATGAGGCAGGGATTCTCGAGCTGCTCGAGGTGTGCCGCCGGCCCTACGACGATCAGCCGGGTGCGGAACAATACGCCGGGCGGCGTCCCGACTGGGCGCGCGATCGCGCCGGATGTTCGATGCTGTCCTGCAGCTCCTGAGCGTTCAGCGCCGGCCGGCTTGATATACTCCCCGCGCCGATGGACTCACTGCACGCGGTCGAACGCACGCTGAACAGCCTCGTCTGGGGCGGCCCGATGCTCGTCCTGCTCATGGGCACCGGCCTTCTGCTGACGCTCCTGACCGGCTTCGTGCAGTTCCGGCGCCTGGGTTTCGCGCTCCGCGAGGTGCTCGGCCACGTCTTCAGCGGCGCGGCAGGACCCGGCAGCGTCACGCCGTTCCAGGCGGTCGCCACGGCGCTGGCCTCCACGGTGGGCGTCGGCAACATCGCCGGCGTCGCGACGGCGATCGTTCTCGGCGGTCCCGGCGCGCTCTTCTGGTTGTGGATCTCCGGACTGCTCGGCATGTGCACCAAGTTTGCCGAGATCGTCATCGCGATGCACTATCGCGAGCCGGACGCGTCGGGCACGATGCGCGGCGGGGCCATGTACGTCCTCAAGACGGGGTTCGGGCTGCCCTGGCTCGGGGGCGTGTTCGCGCTCCTGACCGCGCTCGCGGCCTTCGGCATCGGCAACATGGTGCAGGCGAACTCGGTCGCCGAGGCGCTCCACGCCTCGTTCGGCGTCGCGCACTGGGTGACCGGGACCGGCCTCGTGATGATCACGGGCGCCGTGATCGTCGGCGGCATCAAGCGCATCGGCGAAGTCGCGTCGGTGCTCGTGCCCTTCATGGCATTGTTATATCTGGCCGGCGGCCTGGCCGTGCTCCTCACGCATCTTGGCGCGCTTCCGGGTGCGATCCGGCTCGTCTTCGACGGGGCGTTCAACGGCACGGCGGCCGCCGGGGGCTTTGCGGGGGGCACGGTGATGGCGGCGCTGCGCTACGGCGTCGCCCGGGGGTTGTTCTCGAACGAAGCGGGCCTCGGCAGCGCGCCGATGGTCCATGCCGCCGCGCAGACGGATCATCCCGTGCGCCAGGGGATGTACGGCATCTTCGAGGTGTTCGTCGACACGCTGCTCATCTGCAGCACCACGGGGCTGGTCATTCTCGTCACCGGCACGTGGACGAGCGGGCTGACCGGCGCGGCGCTCACGGCAAAAGCCTTCGAGACCGGACTGCCCGGCGTGTGGGGCGACACCATCGTGACGGGGGGGATTCTCCTGTTCTCGTACTCGACGCTGGTCGGCTGGAGCTATTACGGCGAGACCGGCATCGTGTACCTGTTCGGCGCGCGGGCGGCCGTGCCGTACCGCCTGCTCTGGCTCGTCTTCATCTATCTCGGCGCCACCGGGTCGCTGCACGTGATCTGGGATATCGCGGACACCTTGAACGGACTGATGGCGCTGCCCAACCTGGTGGCGGTCCTCGGCTCCACGACGCTGCTGATCCGGCTCCAGCGTGAGTTCTTCGCGCGCGACAGGAGTGTCCCACCGCGGTGAACGGGGCGGCGGCGCGCGACGTCCACAGAGTGCGCACGTGCGGGCCGCGGCTGTCCGCGGATCCGCCCGGCTCGCGTCATCGTTCCGTCAGCGACCGCTCCTCGAGTCGCCGCAGTCCGGCCGCCGCATACACGGCACACGACCGGCCCTCGCCGAACTGAGGGTGGACGGCGAGCAGGATGTCGCATGGCCACGCGGCGACCTTCTCGACGCCTCCTGACGACATTCCTTCTCGTACGTCGGGGCTCCGGCTTGGCCCTGCAGTAAACAATTCGCGAGTTGTCGCTATTGCTCGTCTATGTCCTCTATTGTTGTGTCAAGCGATGGCACACTGGCGGTAGTCTACACGGGGCTTCTCCACGCATGCTCTCCAAGAAAGAACTCGCCTTCGACGTGGACGCCTTCTTCGAGGCCGCAGGCCTCGGCAAGCGCGCCGTGCTGTTTGGGCGCGCCGATGTGATTTTCACGCAGGGTGACGCTTCCGACAGCGTGATGTATGTGCGGACGGGGGGGATTCAGCTCTCCGTGATCTCACACGCCGGGAAGGAGGCTGTGGTGGCCACCCTCGGCCCGCGCGACTTCCTCGGCGAAGGTGCGCTCGCCGGACAGCCGGTTCGGCTGGCGACAGCCCGCGCGACGATGGCCAGCACGCTGCTCGTCGTCCCCAAGGGCCAGATGGTCCGCTTGCTGCGCACCGACCTGGCCTTCTCCGATCGGTTCCTCGGCTACATGCTCGGGCGCAACGCGCGGCTCGAGGCCGACCTGATCGATCAGCTGTTCAATTCGAGCGAGAAGCGGCTCGCGCGCACGCTGCTCCTGCTCTCCCGCTACGGCGCGGGCGACAAGCCGCAGCAGGTGCTGCCGGCCGTGTCGCAGGAGACCCTCGCGGAAATGATCGGGACGACGAGATCGCGCGTGAACTTCTTCCTGAACAAGTTCAGGAAGCTCGGGTTCATCGAGTACGACGGGCACGGGCTGACGATCAACCCGTCCCTCCTCACCGTGGTCGTGCACGAGTAACTCCCGACCGGGCGCCTCTCCGCGCTTCGCGGCTACGCCGTCCGGCGGCGCAGCATGAAATAGCCCGAGAGCATCAGGAGCGAGGTCAGCCCGATCATCGCCCACTGGGTCAGCGTCGGGACCGGGCCGGGACCGGGCGGCGCCGGCGGAGCCGCATTGCTGCACCCGGTGATGGTGTTGCTGCCCGCCAGCGTCACGGAACCGAGCGAGGTGGTCAGGGCGCGGCCGGTCAAGAGGGCGTTGCTGCCGAGCGTCACGCCCGCCTGCGCGACGACATTCCCGACGAAGTTGACGCCGTTCAGCGTCGCCGCGCTCGTCACCTGCCAGAACACCTGGCAGGGATCGACTCCCACGAGGTTCACCGTGGAACCGACGTTGGCGGTCAAGGAACTCGCCACCTTGAACACGTACGTTCCCGAGCCCGTCAGGGTGAGCGTTCCAGGGCCCGCCAGGTTCGCGGCGCCGATCGTATAGGTGCCGGGTCCGATATTCCGGCCGCTCAGTTCAGGAAGAAGTGCGCTCGTCACGGGGCTGAGCGCCACGATGGCGTTGTAGAGCGCAAGCGTGGCTGCCTGCGCGTTCTGCGCGGCGCCATCATTGCTGTGGGTCGCATACGGCGGCGTCGTCATCGCGAAGGCGGGAAAGCCCGTGATGGACGTGCCGGGCGACACGCCGACGTCTCCATTGATCACCGACTGTGTCGCCCCTGCGGCAGCCGTGACGCTCTGGCCGCCGACGACGGCGAAACTTGCCGCGGCGCCCACCGTCTGCGCGCGGGCAGCAGAGGGGGCCGACAACAGGACGATGCAGGCCACGCCCGCCACAAAGCACAAGCCTCTCCGGTTCATTCAGCGTCTCCCAGGGTTGGACGAAACACCCATTACTGTAACCGACTCCGAAGCGGAGCGCTGTTCAATGTTGAACACCCTCTGCCTGCGAGGGGCGGTATAGTGAACAATCCAGTGATCGCCCACGAGCAGCCGGTCCTCTATTCCGCCGACTTCGGCAACTGCGACGCGCTCGACGCCTTCGACAGCGTCGGGATAGCGTCGATGTTCGCGGCCGCTCTCCGCGGCGCCGGCGCGACCATCGTGCACGAGGTGAGCCACGCCTACCCGGGCCACGGGCTCACGTGCGTGCTGGTGCTGCGTGAGTCCCACGCGGTCCTGCATACGTGGCCGGAGACAGGCACCGTCAACATCGACATTTTCTCCTGCTCCACCCGGCTCAAGAGTCTCGCGGCCATCGACGAGATGGGCCGGCTCCTGGGTGCGCGGAAGGTGTCGGTCCAGGAGATGCCGCGTGCCGACGGACGCCGTCCACCCGCGCAACCGCCAGGCGCTTAGCTTCGTCGTCGGCGGCGTGGCCTGGAGCCTCGGTCTGTTCAGCCTGCTGCGCCTCCGCTGGCTCGAGGCGCACGCCGTGCTTCCATTCACGCAGCTCCAGGGGCGCCTGGCGGAACGTGTCTTTGGCGCGCCCGCACTGCCGATCGACGTGACGCTCGCGTGCAGCGGCGCCGACGCGCTGGCGCTGTGCACCGGGGCCATCCTCGCGTTTCCGGCGCCGTGGCGGTTGCGCCTCACCGGCGCGGCCGGCGGGATCGGGCTCATCCTGCTGCTCAACACCACCCGCATCGGTACCCTCGGCCAGGCAGCGGCCTCGCCGGCCTGGTTCGCGGCCCTGCACCTGTACGTCTGGCCGGCGGTGCTCATGCTCGCGATTGCCGGCTACGTGTTCGGCTGGATGCGTTTCGCCGAGGCGCGACGCGCGGTCCCGTCAGACCCGCGGCGCGTGGCGGGGGAGCCTCCGTCAGCGCGGCCCGCGCCCTACCTCAGCCGTCAATTCGTCGTGCTGGCTGTCGGATTCCTCGTCGTCTTCACGGCGGTGTCGCCGCTGTATCTGCAGAGCGCGGCCGTCCTGGCGCTCGCCGGTTTCATCACCCGCGCGGCGGCCACCATTCTGACGCTGCTCGGCGTGGCGTCCAGTGCGGCGGGGAATGTGCTGTCGACGCCGCGCGGCGCGTTCCTGGTCACGCAGGAGTGCATCTCGACACCATTGATCCCGGTCTACTTCGCCGCGGCCGTGGCGTACGGCCATACGGCGACTCGGCGCGCGCTGGCGATTTTCGCGGCAGCGCCGCTCTTCGTCGGGCTGGGCGTCGCGCGGCTTCTCGTCGTCGCGCTCCCGCCGGCGGTGATCGGCTCGCCTGTTTTCCTCATTCACGCGTTCTACCAGGTCCTGCTTGCGGGTGTGGTCGTCCTTCTCGCGGCGCTATGGCGGCATGGTGCCGGCGCCGCGGCGTGGCGCCGTGCGATCGCCGGCGCACTCCTGGGGAGCCTGTTCGTCTATCTCCTCGGCCCCGCCTACACGCGTGCGCTGGCGGCGTTCGCGACAGGCTCGCGCCTGGACGATCCGCAGGGGGCGCTCGCACTGCTGCCGGTGTTCCAGGTGGGATTGTTCCTGGCGCTGGCGGTGGCGCTCTTCGCGGCCCGCAGGTGGCGGCCGATTGTCGCGGGGCTCGCGGTGCTCGGGCTCTCCCAGATCGCGGGCCTGGCTGCCCTCGATTTCGTCGCGACCCACGCGGGGCTCACGCCCCACGTGCGCGACGTGCGCGCCTGGGCGCTCGCGGGTCCGCTCCTTGTGGCCGCCGCACTGGTAACGTATGACCGCTCGCGCCGCTGAGGTCGCTTTCGTCTCGGCGCTGGCGGTGGTACTGACGCTGATTATCGCCGCCCCCGTGCTTCGCGCCCCCTCGGAACGGGTCTTCGGCATCGAAACCGTCGGGCGGCATCACGATCCGTTCACGGTGATGCAGCTGTTCGAACGGCCCGTCACCAGGGGTGTCTACCTGCAGCCGTTGACCGACATTCCCGGCGCACTGCTCGCACGCCTCTCGAGCCCGGTCACGGCCTACAACTGGCTCGTCCTCCTCACGTTCCCCCTGTCGGCCGCCGCGGCCTACCTGCTGGCGCGTCACCTCACGCTCGGGCCCGTGAGCGCGGCGCTCGCGGCGACAGCCTTCGCCTTCTCGCCGTTTCACCTCGCACATTCGGCCTACCACCTCCACGTTGCGCAGACACAGTGGGTGCCGCTCTACTTCCTCGCGCTCTGGCGATGCCTGGATCGCTCGACGCCCGCCGCGGTAGCCCTTCTCGCGGCGTCAACCGCCGCCGTCGTCCTCTCGAATTTCTACGGCGGCCTCATCGCGGCCGTCATCACGCCCGCAGGCATCGGCGCGTACTGGCTGTTCAGGGCGCGCTTCGAGCCGCGTTCGTTCCGGCGGCTCGCCACGACGACCGGTGCCCTCGTGATCCTTGCCGGCGCGGGGATCGCCTACGCCTGGTTCGCGGCGCCGGCACTCGTCAGCAATGCCGCGGCCTATGGCTTCGGGCGCGACGAGCTGTTCCTATACAGCGCGAAGTGGTGGAGCTACCTCGTGCCACCCGTGGCCAACCCGGTTGTTGGCGGCTTCGCGGAGCGTGTCTGGCGCGCCGCCGCCGTGCGCGACGGGCTGCTCGAACAGCAGGTCAGCCTGGGTTGGGGCGTCGTTGCGCTGGGACTCGTCGCGGTGGCGACCTGGCTGATTCGCCCGCGCCCGGTATCGGGCTCATCGCTGGCCGCCGTGCCGGTTCTCGCGACAGTCGCCGCAGTGGCGCTCGTCTGCTCGCTGTCTCCCGAACGGACCGTCGGCGCCTTTACGTTCACCCGGCCGTCCGCCGTCCTGTACGATTTCGTCCCCATGTTCCGGTCCTACGCGCGGTTCGGCGTAGTCGTCCAACTCATGGCCGTGCTGCTGGCCGCCGTCGGCGCGGAGAGACTCTGGCGTCGCGGGACATGGCTCCCGCGAGCTGTCTCTGTCGCGCTCGTGGCGCTCGCCGCGGGAGAGTACGCGGTGTGGGGGCCTGCGCTGTGGCGTGATGTGCTGCCGACCGCCGCGCATCGCTGGGTGGCCGGGCAGCCGGGACGTCTTCTCGTTGTCGACTGCTCGGAGGCGACTGCGGGGGCCGCGTCGGTTCACTGGCTGTCGGCCGGGCGCATCTTGGTTCGTCCGCCCCGATTCGATGACTGCACCGAGCCGCAGCTGGCCGGGAAGCTCTCGGCCGCGTCGTATACGCACCTGCTCGTCCCGGGGAACACGGACGCGGCCCGGCGGCTGGCCGCCCGTGGCGTCCCCGATGGGCTGCAGCTCGCGGCACGGTTCGCCGACTCCGAGGTGTTTGCGGTGAAGACGGCGCCTCCGGTGGTTCACACCGCGCAGATGACGGCCTTCTATCCGCGCGAGTACGATGACGCGTGGACGTGGCGCTGGATGGGTCCCGCGGCATCATGGACGGTCGTGAACAGCAGCAGCGGGACCGTCGCCGCCTCCGTCCGCCTCGAAATGATCGCATTCCCCGACACGCGGCAGCTCACGCTCCTCCTCGACGGCGGCGCAGTGCAGACGCTCACGATCGACGGCGCGAGACGCACGCACCACATCGGGCCGCTCACGCTCTCGCCGGGCAGCCACGAACTCGCGTTTCTGCCCCGTGCCCACCCGAGGGTCGCAGACGATGTGCAGAAGAATGGCGATCGGCGGGCC
>JALZOC010000423.1 GCA_030857365.1 Acidobacteriota bacterium | reverse complement strand
TGCTCATCGCGGCCGCCATGCTGCTCATCGTCGCCACCGCGGCATCCTTGTCGCGGTCGGGACTCGCCGGCCTCTCGACGGCGATGATCTGCGCGACGGTGCTCGTACGGCGCGGCGCGACGCCACACGGGGGCCCTCCGCGGAGGGCTGCGGCGTACCTGGGCGTCCTGGGGGTCGCCGGGGCGCTGGGGGTACTCATCGCGGTCGGACCGGGCGCCATTCTGGGCCGGTTTGGCGCCAGCGGAGTCGCGTTGGCGGATCGCCTCGCAATCTGGCACGATACGCTACCCGTGCTGAAGGATTTCTGGCTGTCCGGCACCGGCGTTGGGACGTTCCAGACATCCATGGCGATATACCAGCGCAGCAATCCGGAAGTCATCTTCAACCAGGCCCACAACCACTACCTCCAGGTGGCCGCTGAAGGCGGCTTGCTCGTCGGGCTCCCGGTGGGCTTCGCCCTGCTGGCCTTTGCCAGGGCGGCATGGAGGAGCGTCTCCGCGGATCGGTCGGCTCTGTACTTCATCCGCGCGGGCGCCGCCTCCGGGCTCGCCGGGGTCGCGGTTCAGAGCTTCTGGGAAACCGGGTTGACGATTCCGGCAAACGCCGTTCTGGCTTCTGTGCTGGCCGCGGCCATCGTTCACCTCCCCGCACGCGGACCATCGGCGGGACGCTGATGTCGCTGCGCGTTGGCATCGATGTGGACGGCGTGCTCGCGGACTTCAAGGCCGCGTTTCACGAGACCTCGCGTGCATGCCTGGGCCGGCGCGTGGAGACGCTGGTGGATCCGAAGTCCGTGCAGGCGCTCGAGCAGAACGACGTGAAGCGGGTGTGGGAAGTGGTGGCCCGAACACCGAACTGGTGGATGACGCTGAAGCCGTACGAACCACAGCAGATCGCCAGGCTGTACAGCCTCACGCGGGCGGCGGGGTGGGAAGTGTTCTTTCTGACGAACCGTCCGGGCAGCGCGGGCGATTCCGTGCAGTTCCAGACGCAGTCGTGGATCGAAGGCCAGGGCTTTTATATGCCGGCGGTGCTGACGATTCCTGGCTCCCGGGGGGAGGTCGCCAACGGCCTGCGGCTGAACCTGGTGATCGACGATCTTCTCCTCAATTGCATCGAGGTGGTGAGCGCCTCGACGGCGAAAGCCCTGCTGCTGTTGCGCAGGGCTGACTCCGGGCTGGAGCAACATGCCCTCCAACGGGGCATCGGGGTCGTGCCACGGCTCGAAGAAGCCATTGACATCACGCAGCGTCTGCAGGAACTGCTCCCCACGCGGAAGGGCCGACTCCTGCGATTGGCGGACTGGTTCGCGCCGCAACCGGCAGCCGCGGCCCATCCGGCCGCCGAGCCACTCCCGGACAATCCCCGCATCAGCCGTCCACTCCCGCCGGCCGGCGACCGCTGACGCCCCGCGCCCCAACGCACCCCCGGCGCGCTGCGCGCCACAGACGGCGCAGATAGAGCCAGGCCAACGGCGCGCGGCTCGACGGACCAAACGTCTCCCGCATGTACGCGGGAGGCGGGAACAGGTGCCCCGCCGCCAGCCGTGCGCGCGCCTCGAAGCCGTCGAGCGCTCGCAAGTCGAGGAGGATTCCCCTCAGCCGTCCATGCGGCCGGAGAAGGGCCGCACTCGGCTCGCCCGGATCGGCGGGCCGCAGCCTGGCGAGCAGGTCCGTGACGAGAGGACCGGGGAAGACGACGGCGGCCGACTCGAGCCCCGCGACGCAGACAGCAGCCATCCGCCGCATCTCCACCAGCTTCACGAACGCCCGCGCGTCGTCGGGCGAGAACCCGGTGAGCAGAAGATGAATGTCGTACATCCAGAGCAGCAGGTCGTGCCCCGGATGGTGGGCCGCCTGGTGCACGCAGGCCAGCGCCAGTGCGTCCGCCGCTGACGGACCCCGCGCGACGAGGCTCAGACGCGTGAGTGGGACGGACCGGGACCACAGGTCGTCGAACTCGAACAGCGACGCGGCGAGTGCGGGCTGGGCGATCCGCCAGTGCACGTCGAGCGCCGCGCCGACAGCGTCGTCGCGGTCGAACAGCGTCTGCCCGAGCACGAGGTGTCCGGTCTGCAGTGACTGGGGGCGGTACCGCAGGCGGGCAAGCGCCGCTCCGACTATCCGCCGATCGCCCGCCCGTACGAACAAATCCGTGTCGCTCCGGGTCCGCAGATGCGACTCGGGATAGCAGCTGCTGGCGAGATGGGCGCCTTTGATGAGCAGTGCGTCCACGCCGGTTTCGTGCAGCGCCTCGAGCACTCGCTTCAGCTCACGCTCGCGCACCTCGGTCAGGACCGCCTGCCGGCGCGCCTCGTCCACGAGCCGGGACGCGTAGATCGGCGGCAGCAGCTCGGACACGCGTGCGCGGACGAGCAGCGGGGCCATGGCGTGGCGCATCGCCATGCAGGTGAACGACGAGGGGTCGCGCGGGGGCGAACGCTCCCCGAGCAGGATCGCGCCAATCTCACGCTCGCTTGCGAGATCGCGAACCTCGGACGGACGGGTCACAGCGGCGCGCATACGAACCACACCTGGCTGTTCAGCAGCGGCCCGAGGCGCCGGAGCGGTGTGAACAGCCGGCGCTCCACGGCGAAGCGCGCCGTGATTTCCTTCTCCAGGATGCGCCAGTCGAACCCCTTGTGCCCGCAGGACGGCATCGGGCCTGAGGCCGTCTGCACCTGATAGAGGGCGCGAGCGAGATTGGGTCGCGCCAGAGCCGCGTTCATCAACTCGCGCGGCGAGTACGTCTCGCGGTGCTCATAGTCCCCGTGCCCCCGCCACGCCGCGATCGCCCGAACCACCTGCTTGCCCGCCAGCGACGGGCCGATTTCGATCGGCACGCTGATCACGAGGCGGCCCCCGGGCGCCACGAGCTCGCGCAGGTGCTCGAGCACACGAATCCGCTCTCGGTCCACGCAGTGTTCGAGAACCTCCAGGCACGTCACGATCGCGTACCCATGCCGGTGCCCGGGTCCGACGAGATCGGCCGTTCGGAGGAACGTGAGACCTGGCAGATCCTCGAGCCTCCGGCGGCATTCGGAGAACTCGGCGCAGTCGAGATCCGCCCCGACGGCCTCGGCAAACATGCCGTGCGTGAGAAGCATGAACGTGCCGTCCCCGCACCCGTAATCGAGGAGCCTGGCGCCGGCCGCGGGCGCGGCCAGGCGGGCAGCGAGGCGGAATCGGCTTCGGTGGCTCCAGGCGACCACGCGGCTGGGGCAATAGATCTGCTTCCGCGCATAGTCGCCGGAGGCGAGCCGATCACTCACCCGGCGCGTCCGCACCGGCCAGGAACACCGGCCCCGCGCAGAGCGCGCCTTCGCGATCAGCTCCACATCGACGCAAGGAGAATCCTGCGGAAGGGCGCGTATCGAAGCAGCGCCACCGCGGATCCTGCATGCCAGTTGAAGTTCGCCGTCTGCTTCAGGAGCGGGACCAGGCCGTCAATCCTGGCGAGCTCCACGAGCGCGTTGATCGCGCCGTCATTCAGGCGGGATGCGAGCCGGCGGAACTGCAGGCCCACGCGAATCTCGGCTCCCAGCCGTGCCTGCCAGAGCTCCTCGTACGCACGGAGTCTCGTCTCGCTCAAATCATCTGCCCTGAGCGCCGGAGTGAGCACCTCGGCCGCGAGCGCACCACTGATCAGCCCGTAGTAGATGCCCCCTCCGGTCGTGGGCTTGATGAGCCCGGCCGCATCGCCCACGGCGACGAGACGCTTTCCGTACGTCCTCGTCACTGGCCCGAGCGGAAGAATCTTCATCCGCGGCGCGGGCCACGCTTCCCCAC
>JALZOC010000422.1 GCA_030857365.1 Acidobacteriota bacterium | reverse complement strand
GCCGGGCCCTCCTTCCGGCGACACGGGCGTCTACATCTGGAACCTCTGGGTCTTCACGCACGAAATAGTCTCCCACCGATCGCTGCCGTTTGCGACGAGCGAGATCCTGAGCCTGGATGCGCAGCCGGTCTCTCTCAGCCTGCACAACTACACGACCGTCGCCAACCTGGTCGCATTCCCGCTGCTGCCGCTGCTGGGGGCGGTCGGGACCTTCAACGTGCTGATGATTGGCAGCGGCATCCTGACCGCGTATGCCATGTTCCTCTACGCATGGAAGCGAACGGGTGATTCGGGCGCTGCCTTCGCCGGCGGGCTGCTGTTCGGGTTCAGCCCGTTCATGACAGCCCGATCCATGGAGCATTTCAGCCTCGTGCAGGCGGCTCCGCTGCCGGTCTTCGGCATGCTGATGCTTCACATCTTCCAGCACCCCAGCACGCGCATCGCGGTGTACGCCGGGCTCGTCGTCGCATGGGCGTTCCTGTCCGATCCGTACTACGCCGTGTACTGCCTGCTCATCGCGCTGTTCACGATTGGCTACTCGGTGGTCGCCGTCGAACGCCGCTCGGAAGCGGTCCAGCGTGTCTGGTGGGGCGCGGCGTTGAACCTGCTGCTCCTTTGCCTGGGCGGACTCATTGCGGGGATCCTGGTCCGCGGCGGCGGGCGTTTCGAGGTGCTCGGCCTTCGTGTCAGCATGACGCGGCTGTACACGCCCGTGCTGATCTTCACGCTGCTGCTCGCCGTGCGGGTCTGGTGGCTGGTGCGTCCGCGCGTGCAGTGGCCCGCCATCTACCGGCTCGCACACGTCCGCGCCGCCCTCATCGCGGGCGCCGTCTGTGCCGCGGCTTTGGCGCCTCTCCTCGCGGCTATGGGATCGGCAGCGGACGGCCCCGCGTGGCACGGCCCCAGGGTCTGGTGGCGGAGCAGCGCGCCGGGCGTCGACGCTGCGGCCTGGCTCCTTCCCAATCCGATGAACCCATGGTTCGGCGATGCGGCCAGTTCGTGGTTGAGCACGCTGCCGAACGGGATGGTCGAAAACGTCGCCGCGGTCTCCTGGGTGGCGATCGGGACCGTCGTCGTGGCGGCCGCCGTGGCGCGTTTCCGCGGTCCTGCCGGATGGTGGTGCTTCACGGGCTTCTTTGCGCTGCTGTCGCTCGGCCCGTTCATCCACGTCGCCGGGATCAATACCTATGTGCCCACCCCGTGGGCGCTGCTCCGCTACCTGCCGGTCATCGGCGCCGCGCGGATGCCGACGCGGCTCACCGTCCTCGTGATGCTCGGCGTGTCCATGGTGCTGGCGCTGGCGGTGCAGCACCTCAGAAGCCGCAGCCGCCGTCCCGCCGCGGTGCTGGCCGTCGTCGCGGCCTTGCTGCTCGCCGAGCTTCTCCCGGCGCCTCGGGGGGTGTTCTCGGCCGCCGTACCCGGGATCTACCGCGTGATTGCCGCGGATCCACGTCCCGTGCGCGTCCTCCATCTCCCCGCAGGACTCAAGGATGGCCTCAGCAACCGCGGCCGCTTCTCGACGCGGTATCAGTATTACCAGACGGTGCACGAAAAGCCGCTCATCGGGGGGTACCTGTCGCGATTGCCCCCGGGCGCGATGGATCGGTACGCCCGCGATCCCCTGCTCGGCGCCCTGCTCGACCTCAGTGAGGGGCGCGAGCTCGATCCCGCCACCGCCGCGGCCGCACTGGCGGAGGCGCCGGCGTTCGTCTCCCGGCGCAACGTCGGGTACGTCGTCGTGAACACCACGCGCGCATCCGAGGCGCTCATCGCTTTCGCAACGCAGGCGTTCGGGTTGACACTGGTGACGGTCGAAGGGCTTGAGCACCTCTACCAGACCGCGCTCCCGACGGCGGGCGCTGACATGCGGCGCTGAAGGTATTTTCAATCGCGCCTTCCCATGAAGTATCTGCCGAGCCAGCTCGCGTACCTGACCACCGACCGCGAGGCGCGCACGAACCTGCGCGCGCTCGCCAGGTACCTCGTCTTCCTCGCGGCGCTCATGGCGCTGTATACGTTCCTCTTCCATGTCATCAAGCTGAATGTCGAGCGCGAGCAGCATTCGTGGGTGACAGGCCTGTACTGGACCCTCGTCGTCATGACGACCCTCGGGTTCGGCGACATCACGTTCACCAGCGACACCGGCCGGATCTTCAGCATCGTCGTGCTGCTGTCCGGGGTGGTGTTCCTCCTCGTGATGCTCCCTTTTCTCTTCATCCGTCTCTTCTACGCACCGTGGCTGGATGCACGCGTCCGCCAGCGCGCGCCGCGGCGCGTGCCGCCGGGAACGCAGGGGCACGTGATCATTGCGGAGTACGATGCGATCGCCGCGGGCCTCGTCGATCGTCTCGTCGCGGAAGGGATTCCCTACGTCGTCATCGAGCGGGATCCCGCCCGCGCCGGGCAGCTGTTCGGCGATCACATCGCGGTGCTGGCCGGCGAGAACGACAGCCGGGCGACGTACGAACGCGCTGCCGCCCCGACGGCCCGCATGGTGCTCGCCAACTGCGAAGACACCACCAACACGAACATCACGCTGACGGTTCGCGAGATTGCCCCGGACCTGCCGATTGTGACCATCGTCGAAGAGCAGGACTCCGTGGACATCCTGCAGCTGAGCGGCGCGACCTCCGTGCTGCCGATGAAGCACCAGCTCGGAGACTATCTCGCCAATCGAGTCGATACAGGACGCCCGGAAGCTCACATCGTCGGCCAGTTCCGCGGCCTGCAGATCGCCGAGCTGCCGGCCCACGACACGCCGTTCGTGGGCAGGAAAGTGCACGAGACGAATCTGCGGCACCAGACCGGATTGAGCGTTGTCGGCTTCTGGGAACGAGGCAAACTGCGCCCCGCCTACCCGCAGACCGCGATCCAGGCCGAGAGCGTCCTCGTCGTCGCTGGCACGGGGGCGCAGGTCGCCGCGCTGAACGCGCTTCTTCCGGACGGCAGCCCGCGCGTCGCGCCGGTGCTGGTCATTGGAGCGGGCAAGGTCGGGCATGCGGCGGCGCGCGCGCTCAGGAGAAAGGGACTACCGGTACACGCCATCGACCGGACCGAAGCCGCGCTCGCGCCAATCGCGGACGACGTCGCGGCGATGTTCACGGGCGATGCCGCCGATCGACGCCTGCTCGAACGCGCCGGCATCCTCGAGGCGCGCTCGGTCGTCCTGACGACGAACGACGATGCCATGAATATCTACCTGGCGGTGTACTGCCGTCGCCTCAATCCTGACCTGCGCATCGTCAGCCGGATCACGCACGAACGAAATCTCGAGGCGATCCATCGTGCCGGAGCGGACTTCGTCTTGAGTTACACGACGCTCGCCGTGGAGGCCGTGATGTCGCTGCTGCGAGGGCATCCGCCGGTGTTGCTGGGGGAAGGTGTCGAGCTGTTCTCCGTGCCGGTTCCAGCCTCCCTCGCCGGGCGCCCCCTGCGTGACTCCGGGATCGGGTCTCGGACCGGCCTCAGCGTCGTGGCGCTCCAGCACGGAGATCGACTGATGGCGCCGCTCACGTCCGAGACGCTCCTCGCACCAGGTGCGGAACTGCTGATGCTCGGCAGCCACGATCAGCGCGCATTGTTCACGGAGGCGTTCGGACGAACGTAAGCGCCGCCTTGAGACCTGCAGCCGAGGCGGACCGTCGAAAACGTCGCCACGGTCTCCTGCGTGGCGCCACCCGGGCGTCGTCGTGGAGCGGAGCTAGACGAGCGGCCGCCAGGTGAAGAACAGCACGGCGGCCAGTCCTTGTCCGAGCGCGAACAGCACGGCGCACGCCCACATGTATCGGTGTGGAAGCG
>JALZOC010000421.1 GCA_030857365.1 Acidobacteriota bacterium | reverse complement strand
CACCCCGCCCCTCCGGTGAGGAGGGGGCGCACCTCCCCCGGCTGCTCAAGCAGGACCAACCCGTCACGGTCACGTCCAACCGGCTCGCGTATGACGGTGCCGCCGGGCACGCGGTCTACAGCGGCAGCGCGCGCCTCTGGCAGGGGGACACCTCCGTTCGCGGCGACACCATCGTCGTCGACGACAAATCCGGCAATCTCGAGGCGCACACGAAGATCCGCACCGAGATGATGCTCGACGAAGTGGACGCGAAAACGGGAGCCCGGAAAGCGACGCGCACGGTTGGCGAAGCGGACAACTTCGTGTACGACGATGCGAAGCGTGTGGCGACCTACACCGGCACCGCGCGCATCGTCGGGCCCGAGGGAGATCTGACCGGCGAGAAGATCGAGCTGTTCCTCAGGGCGAATGCGAACGAACTGGAGCGGGTAGAAGCGTATGGCGCGAACGGGAGCGTCGTCGTGAAGCAGGAGGGGCGGACCGCCACCGGCGCGCGGCTCACCTACACGGTGGAGACGGAAACGTACCTCATGACCGGGACACCGGTGACCGCGATTGAAACAGCCCCCGGAGACTGCAAGAAGTCGGACGGCGCGGTCCTGACGTTCCAGCGCGCCCTCGGCTCCGTCTCGACGGCCGGGAACGGCCTCATCCGGTCGGTGCAGAACCAGATCCCCTGCCCGGCGGAGTCACAGTAAGGGATGGCCACGCTCCGGTCCACGGACCTGACGAAGTCCTTCAACGGCCGTACCGTGGTCAAGGGCGTCAACCTTCAGATTGCGTCCGGCGAGGTCGTGGGCCTGCTCGGACCGAACGGGGCCGGAAAGACGACGACGTTCTCGATGGTGGTGGGGCTCACGCCGCCGGACGCCGGGCGCGTGCTCCTCGACGGCATCGACGTGACCGACGACCCGATGTATGTCCGGGCGCGCAAGGGAATCGGGTACCTGCCGCAGGAACCGTCCATCTTCCGGGGACTCACGGTCGAGCAGAACATCGCCGCCATCCTGGAAACGCTGCCGCTCGATGCCGGCGCACGGCGAACCAGGCAGCGCGAGCTGCTGGCCGAGCTGGGTCTCACCCCGCTGGCCAAGGCGCCGGCGTATACGCTATCTGGCGGGGAACGCCGTCGGGTCGAGATCACCCGCGCGCTGGTCATCTCCCCTAAGTTCATCCTGCTCGACGAGCCCTTCGCCGGCATCGATCCGATCGCCGTGACCGACATCCAGAAGATCATCTTCCACCTCAAGGAGCGCGGAATCGGGGTGCTCATCACGGACCACAATGTGCGGGAAACATTGCGGATTACGGACCGAGCCTACATCGTCCACGACGGCGTCATCTTCAGGGGCGGGACCCCCGACAGCCTCGCCGCCGACGAGGACGTGAAGAGGATTTACCTCGGCGCGGACTTCCGATTGGACTAAGATTGTGAGGACGGAAACGGCCAACTGACCCATGGCGATCCAGCAGAAACTCCACACCAAGCTCGTTCAAAAGCTCATTCTGACGCCGTCGCTCCAGCAGGCCATCAAGCTGCTGCCGATGTCGACGCTCGAGCTGGCCGACCTGCTCAACCAGGAGATGGTCGAGAACCCTCTGCTCGAGGAGGTGCCGACCGAGGAGCTGCAGCCGGCCGAACAGCAGCAGCAGGCGGAGAAGCCGGCCGACACGCCCACGGCCGAAAAGGGCGACGCCTGGGACGACGCGGATTACGAGTACTTCTTCGGAGACTACCTGGACGACGGCTATCGCTCCCGGACGCCGTCTGAAGTGAAGGAGCTGCCGCCCATCGAGAACACCCTCTCGAGCGCGGCGTCCCTCTTCGACCACCTCCTCTGGCAGCTCTCCCTCCAAACCGACGACGAACGGCTCAAGGAAATCGGCGGCGCCATCCTGGGCAACCTGGACGACGACGGCTATCTCGTGGCGTCGGTCGAGGAGATTGCCGCCATGGGCGAGTGGCCGGTGGCCGACGTCGAGCGCGCGCTGCAGCACGTCCAGACGTTCGATCCGATGGGAGTGGCCGCGCGCGACCTGCAGGAGTGCCTCTGGCTGCAGCTGCGGCATCTCGGCCTCGAAGGGACGGCAACCGAGAAGATCGTCACCGAGCACCTCCGCCTTCTGCAGAACCACCAGGTGCCGGAGATTGCGCGCAAGCTCGGGATGTCGATCGAGGACCTCAAGGAACACGTCGAGATCATCCGCAACCTGGACCCGAAGCCGGGCAGCCGCTACAACCCCTCGCAGTCGCAATACGTCATCCCTGACGTCTATGTGGTCAAGGTCGAGGACCAGTACGTGGCGGCGCTCAATGAGGAGGGCCTTCCGCAGCTGCGGATCAGCCCTGTCTACAAGCGCCTGCTGGACAAGACAGGGGCCGCCGGGGCCGGCGCGGCGGAGCAGAACGACGAGACGCGGGCCTATGTGAAAGACAAGTTCCGCTCGGCCCTGTGGCTGATCAAGTCCGTCGATCAGCGGCAGAAGACGATTCACAAGGTCGCCACGAGCATCATCACCTTCCAGCGCGAGTTCCTGGACCAGGGCATCGAGTACCTGCGGCCGCTGGTGCTGCGTGACGTGGCGAACGACATCGGGATGCACGAATCGACCGTCAGCCGCGTCGTCAACAACAAGTACATGCACACGCCGCAGGGTGTGTTCGAGCTGAAATACTTCTTCCACAGCGGCATCAGCAGCTCCTTCGGCGAGAGCGTGTCCTCGGTCACGATCAAGCAGCGCATTCGCAAGATCATCGAGAACGAAGATCCGCGCAAGCCGTTGAGCGATTCGAAAATCGTCAGCATCCTTCAGAAGGAAGGGCTGATGCTCGCGCGGCGCACGATTGCGAAATACCGCGAGGAGCTCAAGATCCCGACCTCCAACCAGCGCAAGGTGCTCTTTTAGGGTTGCCAGCTTCCGGCTTCCAGCTTCCAGCACGTGAGCACGCTGAGTATCAAGGGCTGGCAGCTGGGAGCTGGCAACTGGAAGCTTTTTCTTATGCGACTCGACATCACGGGCAGACACGTGGAGATTACGGCGCCGCTCAGGCAGCTCCTTGAGAAGCGGCTGGCGCGCCTCGGGCGCGTCCTCAACGACGCGGCGGTTTCCGCCATCATCACGCTCACCAAGGAAAAGTACCGGCTGCGCACGGAGATTGCCGTGCACACGCGCGGGGACCACGTCCTGCGCGGGAATGGCGAGAGCAGCGGCTGGGCGGTGTCGGTGCGGCAGGCGACCGACAAGATCGAGCAGCAGGCCCAGACGCTCAAGGGGAAGTGGAACGATCGCAAGCGGCAGGGGGCGCGTACGGCACGGCAGCCGAGCGAGCAGCCGGTCGCCGTGGCGCCCGAACGGCGCCGGGTCGTTCGGGCGAGGTACCCCGTCAAGCCCATGTCGCTCGAGGATGCGGCGTTGCGGCTCGACGACGGAAAGGATCCGTTCGTCGTCTTCCGGAACGCGGCCACGGAGGCGGTCAGCATCCTGTATCGCCGCAAGGACGGCAACCTCGCGGTGATTGAGCCCGACTGAGTGCCGCCCGACCGACCTTCGATGGCAGCCACGAACCCGCCGCGCAGCGTCACCGTCGCGACGGTCCTCAGGGACCTGGCGGACTCCCGGACGCTGGACGTCGAGGTGCTCGCGGGCAGCGCCGGGGTGGATCGCCGCATCACGATTGCGCACCCGCAGAAAACCGGCCTGGCGCTCTCCGGATTCGACGCGTACCTGCAGGGGGGGCGCGTGCTCGTGTTCGGCGGGAGCGAGGTCCACTACCTGGAGACGCTGAGCGCCGCCGATC
>JALZOC010000420.1 GCA_030857365.1 Acidobacteriota bacterium | reverse complement strand
TCCTAAGGAATTGGTGCGCCCTGCAAGACTCGAACTTGCGACCTCCTGGTTCGTAGCCAGACGCTCTATCCAACTGAGCTAAGGGCGCGCTCACCGGGCAGTGGCTCTTCTGGACAACCCCAGCCGCGTGGCGAAACACCGATTATATCACCGGACTCGCCCCGATCCCCGATCCCCGATCCCCTCGGCGTGCTGGCCGATGTGAAAGGCTGCTTCAATGAAGGAGTTCGGCGGCTTCAACCTCACCAGGTTCGATCGCACGACCGTCGTGGTCTATATATCACACGCGAATATACTGGACCGGTCGACTGACTCCTCGCATAAAGCCTGCCGGTGTTTTCCTGATTGGACCTGTTCTGACGAACGGCAGGGACACGGCATGCCGTGCCCCTGCGTTACGTCAGGGCCAGACGCCCCGACGGCTGAGTCGTGCAAGGAACGGCATGCTGTTCCGGGCGGGCGGGCGTCGCGTCAAGGCGTCCGCGTCACTTTCCAGATCGCGCCGGTAAACGGCGGGAAGTCGTACGGTACCTGGCCTTGCGCCACGCGCGCGAAGTTGATGCGGGCGACGCCGAAATCTACAATATACATTGCGCCGTCGGGTCCGAACTTCACGTCGAAGGGCCGCTCGATGCCGGCGCCGGGCGCACCCTGCGCCGAGGCGGGTCCCGGCATCGCATTGCGGATGAACGGCATGGCTGTACCACCGCCAGGCGCAATGCGTGAGATGCGGAATCCTGTGGGTTTCTGGCCGAGCGGGTTGGTGGCCGGCGTCAGATCGCCCCACTCGGCCGTGAAGACGTGACCGGCCAACTCACCCCAGGAGGCAGGCGCCACGTCGATCAAGGACGGCGATGAGCTGAACTCGTGCCGGCCGAAGAGGAGCGACGGATCGGGCGGGGTCAGCCCGCTCGCCGCGTGGTCGATCACGAAGCCGAACGTCTTGCCCTGGGGCGCGCCGGCCACGAACCGAGGCACGATCAACGCCGCCGGCACGCCAAACTTCGGCGCAGTGATCGGCTCGAACGCCGCGGAGAGATCCGGCCAGCCGTACCACGCGCCTTCGCGCACTCGATAGGTGGCGTCCAACTCGTCGTTGAACGGTCGCGAACCTCGGACGTCGTAGCCGTTCACGGCAGCGAACATCTCGCCGCTGTCGTTCCAGGCGAACCCGATGATGTTGCGGAAGCCATGCGCGAATGGGCGAAGCGTGGCCTCGGCGTTGGTGGGATCGAACACCAGAATCGATCCGCCGCACTTGTTCGTCCCAGGGATCACTTGTCCCGGCGTTGTCATCACGCCAAATGGCACGAAGGCGCCCGTCATCACGGTGTCGCTTTGGTCGGCCGTGCGGAAATCGGGCGTCACGTAGTTCCGGCCGGTGAGCACGATGTCCCGGCACGGCGTGGCCTTGAGGCCGGGGCTGCGCGTCACGAATGCGGCGATGTCGATGCCCACGACCCCGGCGTTCGTCGCCGGGCCAGACGCGACGTACATCAGGCCGTCGGGGCCAACCCTGATGCCATTCACCTGGTGCTCGGCCTGGCTGTCGATGATGCCGCTGAAGAGGGGCGTCAACGCGCCGGCGAGCGTCACCCGCGACACGGCTCCGGTCCGATCCGCCGCGCGATGCGTGAAGAAGAAGGCACCCTGATGCCAGGTGAGCCCGACCGCGGAATCCTGAATGGCGCCGGCGCCGAGAGCGGTCAGGTTGAGCACTTCCGTCGTCGCTCCGGCCTCGACGCGAAGAATGCGAATTGGGGGAGGCTCCTCGAGGAACTGGCCTCCGGCCTCCACGACGTACATCCGTCCCGCGTCATCCCACGTCAGTGACGTGGGGTATGTGAGACTGTCTGCCACTTTTTCGATGGCATACCCAGGAGGGAGGAGGATCGTCGGAAACGCAGCGGAGGGATTCGTCGGAGGCGGTGGTAGGGGTTGCCCGCCCACGCGGGCGAGAGGATGATCAGCAGGCACCCACCCCTGACAGTTCGTCGTCGGCACGAAGCCAGGCCCGGGCGAAGGGCTCGCTGGCTGACCGGCCGGGCAGGCCGTCGGAGTCCCAGTTGGAGGAGACGGATCGGGTTGACGTCCCGTACGGGCGAGCGGATGATCAGCAGGCACCCACCCCTGACAGTTCGTCGTCGGCACGAAGCCAGGCCCGGGCGAAGGACTCGCTGGCTGACCGGCCGGGCAGGCCGTCGGAGTCCCGGTTGGAGGAGACGGATCGGGTTGACGTCCCGTACGGGCGAGCGGATGGTCAGCAGGCACCCATCCTTGGCAGTTCGTCGTCGGCACGAAACCCGGACCGGGGGACGGGCTCGATGGCTGCCCCGCGGGGCAGCCGTCGGTCTGCGCGGCGGCTTCGCCGGGTCCGACCAAGGTCCCGATCGCCAGCGACGAACCTGCCAAAGCCAGGGCCGCAGCGACTACGCAGCCCCTCACGATCAGGCGCGTTGTCGCCCTACTCATGTGTGCGATGCTGCCGTTGCTCTTCATCACGTCTCCTGTGGGCTGGATCTCGAACCCAGGTGCCGCCCCCGGGCATGAGAGCGTACTATCGGGCGTGGGGAGTGTGGTTCTCACTTTTTCGTCACGGAGCGTTCCAACCACAACAGGCAGGTGAGCAGGAACATCCCGATGGCACCCCGGTCGTCGATTGGCTGATGGGCCTGCTGCTGATTGCGCTGCCCTCGATCCTGGGGTTTGCACGGGGCGTACCGGAATCAGCCGTGCGGGTAGCCTTGGGCGCCGCTGGCCTGATCGTCACCTTCTTTACCAATCACGAGTACGGCGTCGTACGGCGGATCCCGATGACCGCCCACCTTGCGGTGGACGGCGTCGCGGGAGCAGTCCTTCTGGTATCTCCCTGGGTATTCGGCTTCGCCGACCTCGTCTGGGTCCCCCACGTGATCCTGGGGTTGACGGCGCTTGCCGCCGCGTTCGTGACCAGACGTCGCCAGTGGATCAGCGCAGAGCGACAGCAGGTCGCGCGTGTGAGGGGTCGTGGCGGGCAGCGCTTTGCGAGCGATCATCGGTACGGTTGAGGCGTCGCCACCTGCGATTCTCCTGGTCGCGTTGCGGTAGATCGGCGTCTTCGTCTTTTCCTCGTCTTCCCTCAGGGGCCGCTACATGAATCTCCGATCCCCGATCCCCGATCCCCAGCGAATATAATCCCCTCGTGCCCGACATTCCGCACCGCAGCGAGGCGCCGATCTGCGTACGCTGCTTCGTGCTCACGATCAGCGACACGCGCACAACCGCTTCCGATACGAGCGGCGACGCGATCGCTGACGCTCTGCGCGGTGCGGGCCATGATGTGATCGGCCGGCAGCTCGTCCGCGACGATCCGGCGGCCGTGCGCGACGCGGTCAGCTCTCGCGCGCGCGATGCCCAGGTCATCGTCACGACGGGCGGGACCGGGATCACCTCGCGGGACAGTACGTATGAAGCAATCACCGCGTTGCTGGACAAAAGGCTGGATGGTTTTGGGGAGCTCTTCCGAAGCCTCAGCTACGAGGAGATCGGCGCCGCCGCAATGATGAGCCGTGCGTGTGCCGGCACGATTGGGCGCACGGCAATCTTTACGCTGCCCGGGTCCGAGCACGCCGTGCGCCTCGCGCTCGACAAGCTCATCCTGCCCGAGATTGGCCATGTCGTCCGGGAACTGCAGCGATGACGACCACGCGGCCCATCCAGCACACGATCCCCGTCGAAGACGCCCTCGCGCTGCTGCTGAAGGCGGCCGTGCCGATCGAGCGGACGGAACGCGTCCCGATCCGCGAAGCCCACAACCGGGTTCTCGCGTCCGA
>JALZOC010000419.1 GCA_030857365.1 Acidobacteriota bacterium | reverse complement strand
CTGCTCGACGCAGGGAAGGCGGGGATCACGCTGACCGAACACGGCGCGATGTGGCCGGCCGCCAGCGTGAGCGGGCTGTATTTCTCACATCCCGAGGCGAAGTATTTCAACGTCGGCCGCATCGGACGCGATCAGCTCGAGGACTACGCGAAGCGCAAGGGAGAATCCATCGAAGCGGTTGAGCGCTGGCTGGCGCCGAACCTCGCCTACGAGCCGGCGGACCTCGGCGTGAAGTGCTGACGGTTCTCCAGTCTCTCCGCCATCAATTCAGCCAGATTTCCTGGTGATCACAGCTTGTGAGAGGATGCGCGCGGGACGACGAAACATACGGGGGGCATCTGCATGATGAGGACATGGATGGGCGCGATGGCCGTCGCACCCGGTCGGACGACGCGCGCGATCCTGACAGCCGTGGCCCTCACCGGGCTCGCGCTGCTGCTCGCGCCAGCGTCGCTCTCGACGCTGGCGCAGAGCCCCGCGCCGCGCAGGCTTTCGGCTGGTGCGGCGACGAGCAACATCACCCCGCCTCTTGGCGAGCTCATCGTCGGGAACTGGACCCCGATTCCGGCGACTCATGTGCATGACGAGCTGCAGGCCCGGTGTCTCGTGCTGGACGACGGCGAAACCAGGGTGGCCATCGTCGTGGCCGACAACGTCGGGATCCCGCGCTCGGTGCTGGACGAGGCCAAGCGCCTGGCCCATGGGTCGTCCGGCATTCCTGCCGAGCGGATCCTGATCGCCTCGACGCACACGCACTCAGCCACGACCGCCCGCGGATCCGAACGAGACGAGGCCTCGGAACCGCTGGATCCCTATCAGAAGTTTCTGGCCGGGCGCATCGCTGACGGCATTCGGCGTGCTGTCAACAACCTCGAGCCAGCCCGGGCGGGCTGGGGACGCGGAAGCCTGCCGCAGCAGGTGTTCAATCGCCGGTGGTTCATGAAGCCGGGAACGCATCTGAACAATCCATTCGGAGGAACGGACAGCGTTCGGATGAACCCGCCCGCGGGCAGTCCGGACCTTTTGAAGCCGGCCGGGCCCACGGATCCGGAGATCCGATTCCTCTCGGTGGTGTCGAGCGGAGGCCGGCCGATCGCTCTCCTGGCCAATTATTCGCTCCACTATGTCGGCGGTGTGCCGAACGGGCACGTGTCGGCCGACTACTTTGGCGCATTTGCACGGAGGATGGGGCGCCTTCTCGAAGTCGAGCATGACGAGCCGCCCTTCGTGCCCATGCTGTCGAACGGCACGAGCGGAGACGTCAACAACATCGACGTCCGGGGAGGGCAGACGCGGCTGCCTGACTACGTCCGTATGGAGCGTGTGGCCAACCAGGTGGCGGCGGAGGTCTTCGGCGCCATGCAGGCGATCGAATACCACGATGCGGTGCCTCTCACGATGGTGCAGCGGGAGGTGTCGCTCGAGACCCGCCGCCCAACAACGCAGCTGCTGGGCTGGGCACGAGAGGTTCTTGCCCGGCAGGAAGGCGCACCCTCGGACTATCCGCGAGAGAGGATTTATGCGGAGCGCACGCTGCGAATGGCGGATATCCCGCCGCGGATCGACATTCCGCTGCAGGCCTTGAGGGTCGGCGATCTGGCGCTTGTCGCCATCCCGTTTGAAGCGTTCGTGGAGATCGGACTGGAGCTGAAGGCGAAGAGCCCGTTCCCGGACACATTCGCCGTGTCGATGGCCAATGGCGCGTACGGCTACCTGCCCACCGTCGCCCATCACGAGCTCGGCGGCTATGAAACATGGCTCGGGACCAATCGGGTAGAGGTTCAGGCCGCGCCGAAGATTGTGGACGCGCTGCTCGTGATGCTGGCGCAACTCAAATAAATGCAGTACACAGTCGTCGTGCTGGCCCTCGCAGCAAGAGTGACGCGCCGCACGACACGCTGGATCCTGGCGGGAACGCTCTGCGCGGGTACATGCGCGTGGTTTCCGGCAGAACGTGATGCGCAGGAACCCGATCGGGGAAGCCAGCCACAGAGCGCACCGAGGGGTGAGCCAACTGGAGATGGACCCTTGCCTCCGGACGAGGCGCTGGCTGGCTTCGAGCTGGAACCGGGTTACCGGATCGAGCTGGCGGCCGCCGAGCCCCTGACCAGGGATCCCGTGGCGATCGCCTTCGACGACCGGGGCCGGTTGTATGTCGTGGAGCATCGGGGCTATCCCGATCCTCCGGAAGGGTCCGCTCCATCCGCGCGTGAGGGTCTCATTGCGCTTCTGGAAGACACCGACGGCGACGGACGGTTCGACACGCGAAGCAACTTTGCGGGGGACCTGGCGAACCCGAACGGCATCATGCCCTGGAACGGCGGCGTGTTCGTCACGAGCGCTCCCGATCTCCTGTACTTCAAAGACACGACGGGCGACGGCATTTCGGACGAGCGACGAGTCGTCCTGACGGGATTCGACGCCACCAGGACGGCGCAGATCCGGTTCAGCCATCCTACACTCGGGATCGACAACTGGGTGTATCTGACCGGAGGTTTGAACGGCGGCCGCGTGACCGCTCCGGAGCACCCCGAGCGTCCGCCCGTGACGTTTGCCGCAGGCGATGCACGCTTCAATCCTTTCAGCCTTGCATTCGAACTGACCGGGGGCCACGGGCAATACGGTCTCACCTTCGACGACTACGGCCGCCGTTTCGTCTGCTCGAACCGGCATCCGGTCATGCAGGTCGTACTCGAGCCGCGATACCTGACGCGCAATCCGCATCTCGCGTTTTCCGGTACTGCCCACGAGGTCTCCACCGTCGGCGCCCAGGCCGTGGTCTGGCCGCTCAGTGCCGATTCGACGACGGCGTCGTTTCATCCGAGCCTCATGAGCACGCCGCACGCCGGGACCTTCACGGCGGCCAGCGGTGTCCACATCCATCGCGGAGATGCCCTGCCGGAGGGTCACGCTGACAGCATCTTCATCTGCGAATCGGCGCAGAACCTGGTGCAGCGTCAGGTCCGATCTCCACGTGGCGTCACGTTCACATCCCGTCCGGCACGGACCGGCCGGGAGTTTCTGGCCTCACGCGACAGCTGGTTCCGGCCCGTTTTCGCCGCAAACGGCCCCGACGGCGCCCTCTACATCGTGGACATGTACCGCAAGACGATCGACCACCCGGCGTACGTGCCGGAACAGAGCCGCCCGCTGCTCGATTTCGAATCGGGAAAGAACCACGGCCGGATCTACCGGATAGTGGCCCGGGGCTGGAAGGCGGACAGGAAGCCGGTCAACCTTGGTCACAGCCGCATCGGTGAGCTGGCGCGGACTCTGGAGCATCCGAATGCCTGGTGGCGGGAGACCGCTCAGCGCCTGCTCGTGGAGCGCGGAGATCGAAGCGCGATCCCGCCGCTTCGAAGCGTCGCGGAAAAGGGCCGCGGTGAGGTCGCCCGCATCCACGCCCTGTGGACGCTGGAGGGGCTGGGTGGACTCGAGGCAGGCGACCTCGTCAAAGCCATGTGGGATGAGCATGCCGCGGTGCGGGAGACCGGCGTCCGCCTGGCGGAGTCGCGAGTGGGCGCCTCGCCGGAGCTGCTGGCACACGTGCTTCGACTGGCCGACGACCCCGATGATCACGTGCGCCTGCGCGTCGCTCTTGCGCTCGGCGAGACGAGGGACGCGCGATCCATCGGCGCGCTGGCTTCCATCGCTCATCGTGATGGAGCCGAGCCCTGGATGCGCGCCGCGATCCTCAGCTCGGTCAGAGACCGGTCGAATGAGTTCCTTGTCGCGTTCGTGGCAACTCCATCGTCTTCTCGTGCCGCGAGAGCGGCGGTGATGCAGGACCTGGGGCAACTGTTCGGCGCCGGAC
>JALZOC010000418.1 GCA_030857365.1 Acidobacteriota bacterium | reverse complement strand
CGCGCTGATTCCCGACCGTGCACTCGACGCGCTGGCGGACGATCCGCGCGTGTCCGCCCTGATGCTCGACCGCCCCGTCCACGGGACGCTCGAGCGCACCGCGGCTGCGACCGGTGCCGCCTGGGCACGCGCCAGTCTCGGTCTGGATGGCTCCGGGGTCGGTGTGGCGATTGTCGACTCGGGCGTCACCGCCTGGCACGACGATCTCGGCGCCCAGCGCGTCGTGCACTTCGCCGACTTCGTCGACTTCCGGCCCGCGGCCTACGACGATTACGGGCACGGGACGCACGTGGCCGGGATCATCGCGGGCGACGGCTACGACTCGAATGGCACGCGACGCGGCATGGCTCCGGGCGCACGGCTCGTCGTCCTCAAAGTGCTCGATGGCGACGGCCAGGGCCATATCAGCAACGTGATTGCCGCGCTCGATTACGCGGTCGACAATCGCGTCCGGTTCAACATCCGCGTCGTGAATCTGTCCGTCGCGGCCGGCGTTTACCAGTCCTTCACGACGGACCCCCTGACACTGGCGGCCAGACGCGCGGTCGAAGCAGGAATCGTCGTGGTGACGGCGGCCGGCAACTTCGGCCGGAACGCGAAGAACGAGGTGCAGTACGGCGGCATCACGTCACCCGGCAACGCGCCATGGGTGCTCACCGTGGGCGCATCGACGCATCAGGGGACGGCCGCGCGCGGCGACGATGAGGTCGCCGCATTCAGTTCGCGAGGGCCGAGCTACTTCGATTACGCGGCCAAACCCGACCTGGTGGCGCCCGGCGTCGGGATCGAGTCGCTCAGCGACGGCGCGAGCCTGCTCTTCTCCGCGCACCCTTCCGCACGGCTCTGGGGCGCGGTCGATACGGTGACCCCTCCCTACCTGAGTCTGAGCGGCACGAGCATGGCGGCACCGGTGGTGACGGGAACCGTCGCCCTCATGCTGCAGGCGAACCCGGCACTCACGCCCAACCTCGTCAAGGCGATCCTGCAGTACACGGCAGAACGCCGGCCGCGGTACGACGACCTGACACAGGGTGCCGGCTTCCTGAATACCCGGGGGGCGGTGCTGCTGGCCAGCTCGTTCTCGCCGGATCCGTCCGCGCCGGCGGTGGCGAAGGATCCCACCCCGTGGAACGCTCACATCAACTGGGGCAACCACCGGATTGGCGGCGGCGTGCTCGACCCGCGAGCAACGGCGTGGCGCACCGATGTGATGTGGGGCGCCGCGACGAGCGCCGACGGCGAGCCGATCACGTGGGGAACGATATGCTCCGGCGCCGGGTGCGGGAGCCTGATACAGCGCGGACCTGACGAGCGGCAGGGAGCGCGCCAGTGAGCACGCCCGCGCGCTCGAGCGACGGCGTGTCGCCCATTTTCGCCAAAGCCGTGTGGGGCGGTTGAGCGATGAACCAACTGCCATACCCGGCACAGGTGTTCGTCGGCGCCGTGATCGCATCCGGCGCCGGCCTCGTCCTGTTTCTCTTTCCCACGAAGGTGGACTCGTCGATCTGGCTGTTCCTCCTTCTCCTGATGCTGTCGTCCGTCACCTCGGTGTTCAAGGTGACGCTGCCCCTGGCGCGCAGCCGCTCGACGATGTCGGTCTCGTACGCGGTGGATTTCGCCTCGCTGCTGCTGCTCGGGCCGAACGAAACGATGATCGTCGCCGCTGTCAGCGCCTGGAGCCAGTGCACGTTCCGGATCAAGGAAACCAATCCCGCCTTTCGGACGCTCTTCAGCATGGGGTGCCTCGTCATCACCGTGCAGGCGGCTGGACGGATCTACATGTGGCTCGGCGGAGTACCGGGGGAGTTCAGCCCGTGGGCGCTGCCGAAGCCGCTGGTGGGCGCGGCCACCGCATACTTCATCATCAACACCGCCATGGTGGCGTCGGCGATTGCGCTCTCGACGCGGCAGCCGGTCCTGAAAGTCTGGAACGAGAACTTTCTCTGGAGCGCGCCGAGCTACTTCGTCGGCGCGGGCGCCGCGGCGGCCGCGGTCGGCGTGCTGAACCTCGTGTCGATCCGATGGCTGCTGCCGCTGGCGGCGGCGCCCCTGTATCTCACGTACCGCAGCTACAAGGTGTACCTCGGCAGGATAGACGACGAGCAGCGGCACGTACGGGAAATGGCGGACCTGCACCTCGCGACCATCGAGGCGCTGGCCCTCGCGATCGACGCGAAGGACCAGATGTCGCAGTCCCATATCCGGCGGGTCCAGCTGTACGCCGCGGCGCTTGCCCGGTCGCTCGGGATGATGGAGAACGACATCCAGGGTGTGAAGACCGCGGCTCTGCTGCACGACATCGGCAAGCTCGCGGTCCCGGAGCACATCCTCTCGAAGCCCGGGCCGCTCACGCCCGAGGAGTTCCAGAAGATGCGCGCGCACCCCAAGGTGGGCGCCGACATCATCAGCGCCGTCCCCTTTCCCTATCCGGTCGCGCCGCTCATCCTGAGCCATCACGAGCGGTGGGACGGGAAGGGCTACCCGTCAGGCCTCAAGGGAGAAGAGATTCCGCTCGGTGCCAGGATTCTCTCCGTCGTCGATTACTTCGACGCCGTCATGGCGGAGCGCCCGTATCACAAGGCGATGAGCTTCGACGGCGCGATCGGGCTGTTGAAACAGGAGATGGGCAAGGCGCTCGATCCTGCCGTCGTCGAGAAATTCATCGAGCTGCTCCCGGCGCTGCAGCTCGAAGCCGCGACGCTCGAGCAGGCGAAGCGGCGGCCGGATCCGGAGGCGCATGGCCAGTCCGTCGGACGACCCGCCACCGGGCTCACGCCGGAGCCGGCCAAGAAGAACGTCTTCGACGACATCCAGCTCGCGCACCGCGAGATCTACGCGCTGTACGAAATCGCGCAGGCGATGGGGACGAGCCTGGGCGTCGCCGACACGATGGCGCTGATCTCGGCGAAGCTCAGCAACCTGGTGCCGTTCTCGTGCGCCGCGCTCTTTCTGTACGATGAAGCCAGCGAGACGCTGCGGTGCCGCTTTGCGACCGGCGCCGATTCCGACATCATCCAGCAGATCGCCGTCCAGAACGGCGAGGGGCTGACGGGATGGGTTGCCCGCAATCGACGCGCGCTCGTCAACGCGCGGCCGAGCGCCGACCTCGAGTCGGCCGGGTTGTCCCATCTGCAGACCACGCTGCAGTCCGCGCTCGTCTGCCCGCTGCTGCTGGGAGACCGGTTCATCGGAGCCCTCTCGGTCTATCACGTCGATGCGGCCTTTTACGGCGACGACCACCGGCGCCTCCTCGATCGCGTGTCCGAGCAGGCGGCGGCCGTGATCAACAACTCGATGCTCTTCGAGCAGACGCAGGAAGACTCGCTGACGGATCCGCTCACGGGCCTGCCGAACACCCGCTTCCTGTTCATGCACCTGTCGCGCGAGCTCGCCCGCGCCGAACGCCTCAAGGGAGAGGTCTCCCTCATGGTCATGGACCTCGACAACTTCAAGGGGATCAACGAC
This sequence comes from Acidobacteriota bacterium, assembly GCA_030857365.1. GTDB lineage: Bacteria > Acidobacteriota > Vicinamibacteria > Vicinamibacterales > 2-12-FULL-66-21 > JALZOC01. The sequence continues at coordinate 353 of JALZOC010000418.1, read as the reverse complement.
AACCACGGACATCACGTGGGGGACCGCGCGCTCTGCGAAGTGGCGCGCGTGCTGCGCGCGGCGATCCGCCCCTACGACATCTGCGTCCGCTATGCGGGCGACGAGTTCATCGTCGTCCTCTCCGGATGCGGAGCCGAAGAAGCCGAGCAGAAGCGGCAGGAACTGCAGCAGAGCATCGACGCCGTGCTGTTCGAGGCGCGCCCCGGCAGGCAGGTGCAGCTCGGGGTCAGCGTCGGGGCCGCGGTGTTTCCGCAGGACGGCAACTCGTACGAGGCGCTGCTCGCATCCGCGGACAGCCGCATGTATCAGGACAAAGCGACCCGCAAGCGGGACGACAGCCCGCGCCGCAATAC
>JALZOC010000417.1 GCA_030857365.1 Acidobacteriota bacterium | reverse complement strand
CGCCAGGGCGGCCGCGCGCGCGGCGGCGACGAGCGCCAGGCTCGAGACGTTCCACCGGTGGGGGCTGACGACGCTCGGCGAGATCGCGGCCCTGCCGCCCGATGCGCTGTTCGAGCGGATGGGATCGGAGGGGCTGCTGCTGCAGCAGCTCGCGCGGGGCGTGGACCCGGCGCCGCTCGTGCCGGACCCCGGCACGCCGCGCTTCATCGGGTCGATCGAGCTCGAGTGGCCCCTCGATGCACTCGAGCCGCTGTCCTTCGTGCTCGCGCGTCTGCTGGACCCGCTGGCCGACGCGCTGGAGCGTGCCGATCGCGGGGCGGCAGCCGTGCGGCTCGACCTTCGTCTCGTCGATCGCACGGCCTTCGCGCGCGTGCTGCAGCTGCCGGCGGCGATGCGAGATCCCAAGGTCCTGCGGACGCTGCTCCTGCTCGATCTCGAATCGCATCCGCCGCCCGCGGCGATCGACGTCGTGACGATCGAGATCGATCCGGCGCCCGCGCGCATCATCCAGTACTCGCTGCTCGAGCGCGCGCTGCCGTCGGCCGAAACCCTGGCGACTCTCACCGCCCGGCTCCGCGCGCTCGTCGGCGAGACGCGCTGCGGATCGCCCGCATTGCTCGATAGCCATCGTCCTGACGGCTTCGAGATGCAACCGTTCGCGCCGGAGTCCCGAGCCCCGGGCCCCGAGCCCCGAGCCCCGAGTCCAGGGCCGGGTTTGCGTCGCTTTCGCCCGCCGGTTGCGGTCCGCGTCACGGTCGATCGCGGCGGTCCGGCACACGTGGCGATCGACCGCCGTGGCATGCCGGGCGGCCCGGTGGAGCAGCGCGCCGGCCCGTGGCGGACGTCCGGCGCCTGGTGGGACAGCGGCGGCACCGCGTGGGACCGCGATGAGTGGGAGGTCGCGCTCGGCGACGGCTCGCTGTGCCGCCTGTTTCGCGATCGCGTGAGCGGCCGGTGGTTCGTAGACGGCATCTTCGATTAACCCCGGGCCGGTGCAGTCACGTGTATATCGAACTCCACGCCTCGTCGGCATTCTCCTTTCTCGACGGCGCGTCGCTGCCGGAAGCGCTCGTCGATCGCGCCGCGGCGCTCGGGTATCCCGCGCTGGCGCTGCTCGATCGCGACGGGCTCTACGGCGCGCCGCGATTTCACCTCGCGGCAAAGCGGGCGGGCATCAAAGCGATTGTCGGCGCCGAACTGACGATCGGGGTGGGGACCGCGGCATCCATCTTCCGGCTGCCGGTCCTGGTCGAATCCCCTGAGGGGTACCGGCATCTCTGCCGGCTCGTCACGCGCATGAAGCTGCGCTCCCCGAAAGGGGAGGGCTCCCTGACGCTCGACGAGCTCGATGGGCGCGTGGCAGGCCTCGTGGCGCTCGTCGGGCGCACGGCGCTCAGCGGCCCTCGGTACGGCGTCGGCGGACTGTTTGATCGGATCGTCGGTACGTTCGGCGCGGCAAACGTGTGCGTCGAGGTGCAGCGTCACCTGCTGCGCGAGGAAGAGTCCGACAACCAGGCGCTCGTCGACCTGGCATCGGCCTTTCACGTGCCGGTCATCGCGACCAATGGCGTGCGGTTCGCGCAGCCGTCGGATCGCTCCTTGTACGATGTGCTCACCTGCATCCGCCATAAAACGACGCTCGAGCGTGCGGGACGGCGTCTGGCCTGGAACGCGGAACGATACCTGAAGGGACCGGACGCCATCGCGCGCCTGTTCTCCGACATGCCAGGCGCGGTGGCGGCGGCAGGGGAGCTGGCGGACCGGCTCGGATATTCGATGGCGGACCTCGGGTACCGCTTTCCCGAATACCCGGTCCCGGCCGGGGAAACGATGGGATCGTTCCTGCGGAAGATCACGCAGGCGGGAGCCCGCGAGCGCTACCGCCCGTATCATGAGCGCGCGCGGCGGCAGGTGGAGCGCGAGCTCGATCTCATCGAGAAGCTCGATCTCGCCGGCTACTTCCTGATCGTCTGGGACATCGTCAATTACTGCCGCCAGCAGGAGATCCTCGTCCAGGGGCGCGGCTCCGCCGCCAATAGCGCCGTGTGCTACAGCCTCGGGATTACCGCTGTGGACCCGGTCGGGATGGATCTGCTGTTCGAGCGCTTCCTGTCGGAGGAGCGCGGGGAATGGCCGGACATCGATCTGGATCTGCCGAGCGGCGACCGCCGCGAGCGGGTCATCCAGCATCTGTACGACAAGTATGGCGATCGCGGCGCCGCATCGGCGCCGGCGGGTAGTCGCGGTGCACCGCCCGTCCCGCCAGGCGTCACCCTCGTCGGCCCGCGAATCGCGATGACGGCCAACGTCATCACGTACCGCGGCCGGAGCGCCGCCCGCGAGGTCGGCAAGGTGCTGTCGCTCGAGACCGCCCAGGTGGATCGCCTGGCGAAGGTGATGAATCACTTCGAGTGGGTGGATCCACAGGAGACGCTCGCCCGCAACCTGAAAGACGTGGGGCTCGACATTCAGCACCCGGTCATTCAGACCTTCGGCAGGCTCTGGCAGTCGATCCAGGATCTGCCGCGCCACCTGGGCCAGCACTCCGGCGGGATGGTGATGTCGCAGGGCCGGCTGGACGACGTGGTGCCGCTCGAGAACGCCAGCATGCCGGATCGCGTCGTCGTGCAGTGGGACAAGGACGACTGCGCGGACATGGGGCTCGTGAAGGTCGATCTGCTGGGGCTCGGCATGATGGCGGTTCTGCAGGATGCGCTCGAGCTGGTGAACCGTACTCGGGATTCGGGACTTGGGATTCCGGATTCGGGGCTCGATCTGGCGCACCTTCCCCAGGACGATCCCGCGGTGTACCGCATGCTGCAGGAGGCGGACACGATCGGCATCTTCCAGGTGGAATCCCGCGCGCAGATGGCGACGCTGCCGCGGCTGCGGCCGGAGCGCTTTTACGACATTGTCGTCGAAGTCGCGATCATCAGGCCGGGGCCGATCGTAGGGCAGATGGTGCACCCGTTTTTGAAGCGGCGGCAGGGGAGGGAAGCGGTGACGTATCCGCATCCGTCGCTGGAGCCGATCCTGGCACGCACGCTCGGCGTGCCGCTCTTCCAGGAGCAGCTGCTCAGGATCGCGATGGTGGCGGCCGGATTTTCGGGTGGTGAGGCGGAGGAGTTGCGGCGGGCGTTCGGCTTCAAGCGATCCGAGCACCGCATGCAGCAGATCGAAGGGAAGCTGCGCGCCGGCATGGCGGCCAGGCAGATCACCGGCGCGGCCGCGGACGAGATCATCCGATCCATCACGTCATTTGCGCTGTACGGGTTTCCAGAGTCCCATGCGGCGAGCTTCGCGCTGCTCGTGTATGCGAGCGCGTACTTGAAGGCGCACTACCCGGCGGCGTTTTACACGGCGCTCCTGAACAACCAGCCGATGGGGTTCTACCATCCGGCCACGCTCGTCAAGGACGCGCAGCGCCACGGCGTGCGCTTCGCCTCCATCGACGTGCAGGAATCCGACTGGACGTGCCGCGTCGATGCCGATGGGCGCGTGCGGCTCGGCCTGATGTACGTGAATGGGCTGCGGCAGGAGGTCGGCCGATCGATTGCGGCGGCGGAACCCACCTCCGATCACAATTCTCTCGACCCGGGTCCGGCGCCGGGCGACGCCCCCGATCGGTGTCCGAAGTGCGGTTGCGACGATCGCTCGATGCTCGAAGCGACCCTGCCGGCAGGATATTTCTGCAACATCTGCGCGCAGGAATGGGGGAATGCGGTTCCGGGTTCCGGGTTCCAGGTTCCGGGTTCAGGTTCGGGGTTCGGCTCCGAACGCGGAACCTCGAACCCGAACCGGGAACCTGGAACCTCGAACC
>JALZOC010000043.1 GCA_030857365.1 Acidobacteriota bacterium | reverse complement strand
CGGTGTAGCCGTAGCCTCCCTTCTTCCCCTGCAGTTCGTCCGTGCTCCGCTCGTCACTGGCGGTAAACACCACATGGCCGTCACCAGCCAGGACCGAGGTCTTGATACCCACTTTGTGACGGACGGTCTGGTTGTCGTAGATCTCGGAGAAGAGTGCGAGCGTGTCGCCGCGCGCGAACTCACGCGTCGCGGTCGCCGGTGACGGCAGGACGGCCTTGAACCCCGGATCGGGGTTCGCCGTGGGCATGAGGTCCACGGCAGTGGACGTGAGCGCAAGCCCGCTCATGTGCAGTGCCCCCTTGCCGAAGTCGGGCACGTCGAGATCCTGGCGGACCGTTCCGAGCGCGCCCCGATTCGCCTCGCGCACCGCGACGTGAATCTGGTACCGGCCCGGGGCCAGATCCAGCCGGCGCGTGATCCGCAGGCCATGGTTGACTACCGCGTCGCGGTTGGGTCCTCGAAGACGCATCGGAACGGTGTCGCGCCCACCGGCCCGCACCTTGCCGGCCGCGTCAATGGCCAGTACGTGGATTTCGAGATCCTCCGTGAACAGCCCGTCCTTCTCGACGAACGGCAGCCTGGCACCGTCAATCTCGAGGACCAGCGCGACCGACGCCTTCGGACGGACTCCCGCGAACGGCGCGGCGAACATGGCGAGAGGCAGGTCGCGCGTCGGGATTGGGCTGGCAAGGGCCGCCCGGATCTCTCCCGGAATGCTGGCGTCCAGCCCGTCCCTGCCGGGCGAGGGCGGCTTTCCCGCCGGAGCGACATAGCCCTTGCGAGCCCTGACCGTGAGCCCCGGACGCGTCACCCGGACGTCGACGGCGCGAAAGCGCCCGTCCCGCCTGTCGGAGGCCGGATAGTAGCCAAGAACGTAGTAGCTGCTGTTCTCCTGGATGATCCGCGTGAACACATCGTTCAGGTCGTTGCGGTTCACCGCGGCGAACCCGCCCGTCGAATCCGACACGCTCCGGAGACTGTCCTGTCCGCGCCGGACGGCATCGAACACCGACCCCATCGGATTGTTCTCGTCCGGTCCCGGCGTGAGCTCGATGGCTTCGTCGAGACCGGCCCCGACGCCGCGCGGATCGATGCCGTAGATCGTCACGTTCGCGCGGGTGGCCGCGGTGATCGCCGACTGCATCGCATTGCGGACGGCGTCGGAGTCGCGGGCGCCGATGATGTCGTACTCGACACCTTCACCGAACCAGAGAATGGCCTTCCGGCGGCCCCGGACGGGCCCGAGGAAGTCCGCGATGCCGCGGAGCGTCTCGTACGTGTTCCGCGCGTTCATCGCGCGCTCCATCTCCACCATGCCCGACATGGATTTCCGCCCCATGAACCTGTCGATCGCGGCGATGAGCCGCGTCTGGCTGCTCGTGAACTCCTGGGCCGCGGCCGCGGTCCCGCCCGTCGTCATGACGGCCACCATGTCGTTCGCGCCCATGTACCGCCGAATGAAGTGGCGGGCGGCCGCCTGAACCCGCGACGTTCTCCGGAAGTCGGTCTGCAGGTCGTCGAGGACCAGCAGGAAGACGCGGCCGGTGAAGGCATCGCGGTTGGACTGGACGTCCGGCTTGACGACGGTGCGCCGGAAGAGGGGGGGATCCGCGCGCTCGATCGGCACATCGACGCGGGAGAACGCCGTAATCGACTGTGCCGTCCCGCCCTCGCTGACCTGGAACTCGTCCTTTTTCAGATCGGTGACCGGCCGCCCCTGCGAGTCAGTGACGACGGCATCGATTTCGACGTAGTTCACCTCCACCTTGAAGGTGACGGGCGGCTGCCCCTGGTCCTGCGCCCGGCCCGTCGATCCCGACGTCAGCGCAACCGCCACAAGCGCGATCGAGGCCGCGGCACGCAGAGTCTTTGGCATATCCGGATTATATAGAGCGGCAGGCGCGGCTATCCCTTTATGACGCCGAGCGGCTTCAGCTGAGCGACCCGGGTTGCGATGCCGGCGCCGTGGACCACCCCCACGACATCTGCGACATCCTTGTAGGCTTCGGGCATCTCCTCGGCCACCGTGGCCGCGCCCGCCGCCATCACGTGAACGCCGCGGGCGGCCATCTCGGCGAATACCGATCGCTCCCGCTTCACCCGCCTGGCTTCGCCGCGGCTCATCTGGCGCCCGGCCCCGTGGCAGGCGGATCCGAACGTGTCGGTGAAGGCGCGCGCCGTGCCCGCGAGCACGTAGGAATAGCGGCCCATGTCGCCCGGGATCAGCACCGGCTGCCCGACGCCCCGGTAGGCAGCCGGCGTTTGAGCATGTCCAGGGGGATACGCGCGCGTGGCTCCCTTCCGGTGGACACAGAGGCGGGTGTCGCGCCCGTCGACGCTGAATGTCTCGAACTTGGCGATGTTGTGGCAGACGTCGTACAGGAGCTCGAGGCCGGTCCGTTCCGCCGTGATGCCGAGCGCGCTGGCGAAGCTCTCGCGGACGTGATGCGCCATCACCTGCCTGTTCGCGAACGCGAAGTTCGCGGCGGCGGCCATGGCGGCGAGGTAGGCCCGCCCCTCCGGCGACTCGACCGGCGCGCACGCGAGCTGCCGATCCGGCAGCTCGATCCCGTACTTCCGCACCGCGCCGATCATCACGCGCAGGTGGTCCTGGCAGACCTGGTGCCCGAGGCCGCGCGACCCGCTGTGAATCATCACCGTGATTTGCCCGGCGCGAAGCCCGAACGCTTCGGCGATACCCGCGTCATACACCTCCGAGACGTACTGCACTTCCGCAAAATGATTTCCCGATCCGAGCGTACCGAGCTGGGACTGCCCGCGCTCGCCGGCGCGGCCGGACACCAGGTCGGGATCAGCCCCGGCGAGGCATCCGCCTTCCTCGATCCGATCGAGATCGGCGCGTTCGCCGAGTCCGCGCTCGACGGCCCAGGAGGCGCCTCGTTCCATCACCCCGCGGAGGTCCCCGGCGGTCAGCTTGAAGTCGCGGCGATGGGCCCCGACGCCGGTCGGCACCCGGCGATACATCTCGGCCACCACCGCCTCGAGCTTCGGCGCCACCGCCTCCCGCTGCAGCCCCGACCGGAGCAGCCGCACGCCGCAGTTGATGTCGTACCCCACCCCGCCAGGGGACACCACCCCGTCGTCCAGGCGGGTCGCGGCGACCCCGCCAATCGGGAAGCCATAGCCCCAGTGGATGTCGGGCATCGCAAGCGAGGCGCCGACGATGCCCGGCAGATGCGCGACGTTGCGCACCTGCTGGAGACTTTCGTCGCCCCGGATGTCACGCATCAGCGTCTCGTCGGCGTACACCAGTCCGTCGACGCGCATGCCGCCCGACTTGGGGAGGCGCCACCGGTACGTGTCGACCTGCTCGAGGGGTGTGGACATGGTGGAACTTCAGCCGCGAAGCGGCTACGGCGCGGCCTCGCCGTAGCCCCGTATGAATCGTGCAGCGGGCACAGGCGGGCGAACTTCAGACTTTCTCAGATGTCGAAGACGACGTCGGTGTGCCACCGGTCGGCCTCCTCCGACACGCGCAGCCGGTGGTAGGTAATGCCCTTGACGAGAACCTTTACATGATGGCGTGCCCGGTCGAAGGGTTCGCCCCAGGCCGTGGCGCCCAGGGACCAGCCGGCCGGTGTCTGCTGAACCTCCACATCCGCCCTGGCCACCAGCAGGTTCTGTACCTCGAACCTGTAGAGGAGCTCGCCGAGCCAGTCGACGAGCAGATCGTCCAGCCCGGCCGCGGCAATCTCGATGCGGTGCGGAGACTCCGCGCGGACCTTGGCCAGCTCGGTGATCGTCTCGGTCAGCGCCATGGCACCCTCGCGGAACAGCTCGGCCACCGTGGCGGCGTGCAGTGAAACCCCCACATCCCCCGTATGATCGAAGAACGCGCGCGGCACCTTACAACTTTAGCAACTTCCGCACGGCTTCTTGTGCCAACTATCCGCAGAGCTTCACCGTCCTAAAGAAGCACGGCCTGTATACTCGAACCCATGGCGTTGCCGATCCTGGACATCCAGCAGGCGTTGAAGGCTGATGGGCTCGACGCGTGGCTGCTGTACGACTTCCACGGGTCCAATCCGATCGCAACGCGCTTGACGGGGCTCGACGCGGCCGGCAAGCTGGCGACGCGGCGATGGTATTACCTGGTGCCGGCCGAAGGTGCGCCGCGGGGACTCGTCCACGCGATCGAACGTCACAATCTCGACGGCCTTCCCGGGGAGAAGCGGCCGTACGCCGGGCGCGAGCAGCTGGCGTCAGGTCTGCGGGATCTGCTCCGGGGGGTGACCACCGTCGCGATGGAGTATTCGCCCCGCAACGCGATCCCCTACATCTCTCGCGTCGATGCCGGCACGGTCGAGTCCGTGCGGGATCTCGGCGTGGAGGTCGTGTCGTCCGGCGATCTGGTCCAGCGCTTCGAGGCGATCTGGTCAGCCGGGGCGCTCGCCTCCCATCGCGCGGCGTCCGAGCGCCTGTACCGCATCAAGGATCGCGCGTTCGGCCTCGTTCGGGAGCGGCTGAGCGCGGGAGTGCCGATCGACGAATACCAGGTCCAGCAGAGCATGCTGGGCTGGTTCGCCGATGAGGGGCTCACGACCGACGACGCCCCGTGTGTGTCGGCACAGGAGAACGCCGGCAACCCGCATTATCAGCCGGGTGAAGGCAGGAGACGGGCGATCGGCAGGGACGAGATCCTGCTGCTCGACCTCTGGGGTAAGCTGCAGGAGCCCGGCGCGGTGTTTGCTGACATCACGTGGATCGGGTTCACGGGCTCCGTGGTGCCCGAGCAGTATGCACGGGTATTCGCCGCCGCGAGGGACGGACGCGACGCGGCCGTCGAGCTCGTCACGAGAGCGGCCCGCGACGGACGCGAGCTGCGCGGATTCGAGGTGGACCGGGCGGCGCGCGGCGTGATCGACCGCGCCGGGTACGGCGACCGGTTCATGCATCGGACGGGCCACAGCCTGGGCGAAAGCGTGCACGGCAACGGCGTGCACATGGACGACTACGAAACGCACGACGAACGGCGGATCATCCCGGGCACGGGCTTCACCATCGAGCCCGGCATCTACAGCGCCGAGTTTGGTGTCCGCACCGAAATCAACATGTTCGTCGGCGAGCATGAGGCGCTGGTGACAGGACCGATGCAGCACGACATCGTCACGCTCGCGTGACGGTCGCAGACCGAAGGCACAACACGGAGAACCTCAAAATGTCCACGCGCAAGACCTCGCTCTTCTATGCCGTCCTGATCGCGATCGCATCGGTGGCCGTCGGGATGGTAATCGCGTCACGGCTCGACCTCACGCCGGCCTCGTCGGCGCAGGCGGTAGCGGTCCCGCCGATGAACAGCGCTCCGCTGTCGGGCCCGATCGACGCGACCACGTTCCGGAACATCGCCAAGACCCAGATCCCGACGGTCGTGAACATCCGGACCGAGTCACGCCAGCGGACGCAGGATCTGACCGAGTTCTTCGGCGGAGGCGGCGAGGATCTGCTGCGGCGCTTCTTCGGCGGGGGCGGGCAGGGGGGCCAGGAACCCCCGGAGACGCCCGATGGACGACGCAACCCGCGGGGGCGCCAGCTTCCGCAGGATCCGCTCACCGCGGGTGCCGGAACAGGGTTCATCATCGACAAGGCCGGCTTCATCCTCACGAACAGCCACGTGGTCGAGGGGGCCGACAAGATCACCGTGTCGTTCGTCGGCGGGGCGCGCAACGAGGAGTATTCGGCGAAGGTGGTCGGCCACGACACGCTGACCGACAGCGCACTGCTGCAGCTGACCGAAATGCCTTCCCAGTCGCTCGAGGAGGCGAAGTTCGGCGATTCGTCGCAGATGCAGCAGGGCGACTGGGTGATGGCCATCGGGAACCCGTTCAACCTGGGCCATACCGTGACGGTCGGAGTGATCTCCGCGCTGAACCGTCCATTTGGAGGCGTGGCGCAGCGCGAGCAGAACATGCTCCAGACGGATGCGGCGATCAACCCGGGGAACTCGGGTGGCCCGCTGCTCAACGTGCGCGGAGAGGTCGTCGGGATGAACACCGCGATCTATACCAACACGCAGCGTTCGACGAACATCGGGATTGGTTTCGCCACTCCGATCAACACGATTCGCGACCTGCTTCCACAGCTCCGCACGGGCAAGATTTCGCGCGGCGTGATCGGCGTGCAGATCAGCCGCGACCCGCTCACGAAGGAAACGGCCAGGGCGCTGGGGCTCCCCGAGACCAGCGGCGCGGTTATTTCCAGCGTGAACCCGGACGGCCCGGCGGCAAAGGCCGGCCTGATGCGCGGCGACGTGATCGTCGAGTACAACGGGCGCCCGGTGACGGACAGCGACGCGCTCGTGGCCCTGGTCGTGGCGACCAAGCCGGGCACGGCCGTGCCGGTGACGATCTACCGCGACAACCAGCGCAAGTCGCTGAACGTGACACCGGAGGAGCTCGACCTCGAGGCCGAAGCCGCCGGACGACGCTCCACGCGGCCCGACGACAGGCCGGAGCCGACCTCCACGGACTTCGGCATGCAGCTCGCGCCGATCACGCCGGAGATTGCACGCGGCACGGACCTGCCGCGCGGGCAGGGGGGCGCCATCGTCGCCGACGTGGTGCGGGGCAGTGCCGCGGCGCGGGCAGGCGTGCAGCCGAACGATGTGATCCTCGAAGTGAACCGTCAGCCGGTCACCTCTATCGGCCAGGCCACCCGCGCCCTGCAGAATGCCGCACCGGGCACGCCGGTCTTCCTGGTCGTATGGCGCGATGGACAGGAACAGTTCATTACGATGACGAGGCGCTAGACTCGGGGCTCGCCCGCCTCCGCTCGCTGGGCGATCCGTGCGAGCGACGGCGAGGCGCGCCGTAGCCGCTTCGCGGCGTAGGCGGGGGGGCTCGGGACTCGTGGCTTCCGCCTTCGCGCGAAGGGCGGAGTGCTGGTCAGGCGGAAGATGATGCTCGATACGATGAAGGCCAGTGGACGACGGGTCCGCTGGCCTTTTTTTGCGTCACCGGGGCTCCATCCGGGAGGCTCCGGAGTAAGATCTGGCGCCCGGCGGCGCGACCGTGCGGTGTCCGAGCTTCCCTGAGGCGGCGATCACGCCGGAGAACGCCATGAGCACCCCATTTCTCGAGCGCGAAATCAAGCTGCGGTTCACCTCCGCCGACGAGGCGCGCGCCGCGATCCGAGACGCCGGCGGTACGCCGCTGCTCGGCCGCCGCCTGCAGGAGGACGCGTTGCTCGACACGCCCGAAGGGCGATTACGGGACGGACGGACGGTGCTGCGCATTCGGATGGAGAGCGGCAGGAGCCGCGTCACGTTCAAGGGGCCCGTCCAGCCTTCGATGATGAAGGTGCGGGAGGAGCTCGAGACGCTTGTCGGCGACGGCGAGGTGCTGCTGAAGATCTTCGAAGAGCTCGGCCTGCGGATCTGGTTCCGGTACGAAAAATACCGCGAGGAGTTTTCGCGCGAGGACGTCATCATCGCCGTGGACGAGACGCCGGTGGGCGTGTACGTGGAGATCGAGGGAAGCGAAAGGGGTATCGAAACGACGGCCGCCGCGCTGGGCCGAACTCCCGCCGACTACATCGTGGATTCGTACCGGGCGCTGTTCCTGCAGCAGCGGGACGTGCTCGGCCTGACCGGACCCCACATGGTGTTCGACGCCCCCGCATGAGCCTCCGCGCGCTTGTCCTGACCGCCGGGCTCGGCACGAGGCTGCGGCCCCTCACCTACGTTCGTGCCAAGGCCGCCGTTCCGGTGAACGGGGAGACGCTGGCGCGCCGCGCCGTCCGGTGGCTCGTGTCGCAGGGGATCACCGAGATCGTGCTCAACCTCCATCACCGGCCGGACACCGTGACGGCTTCGGTGGGTGACGGGGCGGACATGGGGGCTCGCGTGCGGTATTCGTGGGAACAGCCCGTGCTCGGCTCCGCTGGCGGCCCGCGCCATGCGTTGCCGCTGCTGGTCGACCGCTTGCCGTACGCCCCTCTTCCTCCGCGGGCTGAAGTTTCGCCTCAGGCCGGTCCGGAGACGTTCGTCATCGTCAACGGCGACACCCTGACGGATGTCGACCTCGCGTCGATGTCGCGCCATCACGCGGAGAGCGGCGCGCTCGCCACCATGGCGCTCATTCCCAATCCACGGCCCGACATCTACGGTGGCGTTCTCCTGGACGACGCAGGAAGGGTGAGCCGCTTCACGCGCGCAGGGGTCGACCGGGAGAGCTACCACTTCATCGGCGTGCAGTTCACCGAGGCGCGGGTATTCGCCGGGCTCGCCGACGGTGTGCCGGCCGAGTCGGTGAACGCCCTGTATCCACGGCTGATCCGCAGCGACCCGGGATCCGTGGCGGCGTTCGTCTGCGACGCGCGATTCCAGGACATCGGGACGCCGGCCGACTACCTGCGCACGTCCGTGCAGCTGGCGGGCGTGGAAGGGGATCGGCTGATCGCCGGACGCAACGTCCGCATAGCCGACTCCGCCGTCGTACGCGGTTCGGCTGTGTGGGATGATGTGGTCATCGGCGCACGCTCCCGGCTCACCGACTGCATCGTCGCGGACGGCGCTCGCATTCCCAGTGACGCGGTTTACGAGCGGTGCGCGATTCTGCCCGCCGCTGGGTGCGCCGCCGCGGAGGGCGAGCGCGTCGTGGATGGATTGCTCATAGCCCCCATCCGTTGATTCCTCGGGGACATAAATGGGGACACTCATCTTTACGCTAAGTTGTTGATTTTTACGCCAAATCACAGACCGGGTTTCAACGACTTACGGTAAAGATGAGTGTCCCCATTTCGGCGAAAATACACCATGAACGACAAGCGACAGCCTGAAGGGGCGGATGTTCGCGAGCGCATCGACGGCTATCTCAGCCGGACGAACATGGCGGCAAAGTCTCCACGGGTCGTGCCGCTGACCGGCGACGCCTCCGACCGCCGGTATTTCCGCGTTCTTCTGCCCGAGACTCCTTCCATCGTGCTGTCGCTCCACTCGACGGCCTTCGAGTTCGACACGCTGCCGTTTGTCAACGTCGCGCGGTTGCTCTCACAGATGCCGGTCCCGATTCCGGCGGTGCTCGGGCACGCGGACGATCTTGGGGTCCTTGCGCTGGAAGATCTCGGCGACGTCACACTGCAGGCCCACCTGGGAGCCGCAACGCCTGCCGAGCACGCGGCGCTCTACCGGGAGGCCGTCGCGCTCATCGCCACGCTGCAGCGCCGCGGGGACGAGCTCGCCTCGACCGAGTATCTGCCCTACGGTGTCGCGTTCGACGTCGAGAAGCTTACCTGGGAGCTCGACTTCTTCATCAGGCATTTCATCGAGGCGTATCGCGGCATCGTGATGTCCGGCTCTGCCCGCGAAGAGCTTCGCTCCGAGTTCGCCGTGGTCGTCGCGTCGCTCGCCGCCGAGCCGCGGGTTCTCTGCCACCGCGACTATCACAGCCGCAACCTGATGCTTCACGGCAGCGAGCTGTTCATCATCGATTTCCAGGACGCCCGCATGGGTCCCGATACGTACGATCTCGCTTCCCTGCTGCGGGATTCGTACGTCGACCTGCCCGAGGCGACCGTCAGCGAGCTGCTCGCATACTTCCTCGCGCTGAAGGGACAGGTCGGCGACCAGAGCGAATTTCGCCGGCGCTTCGACGTGATGGCGCTGCAGCGCAACCTGAAGGCGCTCGGCACCTTTGGATACCAGACCACCGCGCGGCGCAACCCGGTCTACATCCAGTACATTCCCCGGACGCTGCGGTACGTGCGCGACAACCTCGAGAACCTTCCCGAGTTCGCCCGCCTGCGCGAGTTGCTGGCGACGCACGTGGAAGAATTCAGATAGCGTCCGCTTCCCCGCTTCCCCCGTTCGTCTCCCTCAGTGCGTGGTACAATCGGAAGTTTACTGACCGCGGAAAGGCCCTCCAGATCGTATGCGCTTCGGCATCTCGACCCATCTGTTCCACGACCAGCGGCTCGAGCGGGCGCATCTCGCCATGGTCGCGGATGCAGGCTTCGAGGCGATCGAGCTGTTCGCCACGCGCAGCCACTTCGATTATCAGGACGCCGCGTCGGTGGCCGCGCTCGCCGCCTGGCTGGCAGAAACGGGACTACGGCTGAACAGCATTCACTCCCCGATCGCGTTGACGATGAGCGGCGGCCGAGTGGGGCAGCCGCTCTCGACTGCCGCATCGGAGCACGCCGCCAGACAGGCCGCCGTGCGCGAGGCCGATCTGGCCCTGCAGGTCGCGCGCCTGATCCCCTTCGATCTCCTGGTAGTGCACCTTGGCACGCCGGCGGAACATGGTTCGGCCGGCGACAACAACCGCGGGGCGGCGCTCAGGAGCGCGGAAGAGATCTGCCGGCTGGCGGAGCCCCTTGGCGTACGCGTGGCGCTCGAGGTGATTCCGAACGAGCTCTCGACCCCCGCGGCACTCGTCGCCCTCCTGGAGCGCGACCTCGACGCCCCGACGGCCGGCATCTGCCTGGACTTCGGACACGCGCACCTGATGGGAGAGGTGGCCGATGCCGTCGAGATCGCGGCCGAGCACCTGATCGCCACGCACGTGCACGATAACCGCCGCCGCGACGACCTCCACCTGGCGCCGTTTTTGGGCACGATCAACTGGGACACCGCGCTCATGACGATGCAGAAGATCGGGTACGAAGGCACGTATCTGATGGAGCTCGCGAACACCGGGTCCCCCGCGTCCGTGCTTCAGGACGCACAGCGCGCGCGCCAGCGTTTCGAGCGCACACTGGCCTAC
>JALZOC010000416.1 GCA_030857365.1 Acidobacteriota bacterium | reverse complement strand
GACCTCCTCCATGTGATCGGCGCCGATTTCCGCCGGCTCCGGCGCCGTCGTCTCCCCGCTGGCGCGCTGTGCGGCGCCCGTTTTCAGCCGCATCTTCGCGCCCGCCTCGTCAATCAGGTCGATGGCGCTGTCGGGCAGCTTGTAATCCCGCAGGTGCCGCGCCGCCAGCTTCGCCGCGGCTTCGAGCGATTCGTCGGTATAGCGCACGCGGTGGTGCCCCTCGTAGCGCGACCGCAGGCCCTGAAGGATCCTGACGGTCTCCTGCGTCGAGGGCTCGTCGACGGCGATCTTCTGCAGCCGGCGGGCGAGGGCGCGATCCTTCTCGATGTGCTTGAACTCCTCGTGGGTCGTCGAGCCCACGACGCGCAGCTGTCCCGCCGTCAGGATCGGCTTGATGAGCGTCGCGAGATCCATGGTGCCGCCCGTCGTCGCGCCGGCGCCCACGGTCGAGTGAATCTCGTCGATGAAGAGAATCGGCATCGTCCGCTTGGCCAGCGCATTGATGACGGCCTTGAACCGCTCCTCGAAGTCGCCGCGGAAGCGCGTGCCGGCCAGGAGCGCACCCGTGTCGAGGGAAAACACCTCGGCGCCTTCGAGGAGATCCGGCACGTCCTCCTCGAGGAGCCGCGAGGCGAGCCCCTCGGCCATCGCCGTCTTGCCCACGCCGGCATCGCCGACGAACACGGGGTTGTTCTTCCGACGCCGGCAGAGAATCTCCATCGTGCGCTGGAGCTCGTCGGCGCGGCCGATGAGCGGATCGAGCTCGCCCGCCCTGGCTCTCGCGGTGAGGTTCGTGGCATACGCGGCAAGGGGGTCGCGGGCGGCTGCGGGTCCGCGCTCTCCCTGGCCCACCTCGGCATCGCTCGACTCGCCATCCTCTGCCGGCACGCCGCCAACGGACGGCACCTTGCTGATGCCGTGCGTGATGAACTCGAGGACGTCGAGGCGGGTGATGCCCTGGTCCGCGAGCAGCTGTGCCGCATGCGACTTGTTCTGCTGGAGCGTGGCGGCGAGCACGTCTCCGGACTGGACCTCCTGGCGGCCGGCGCTCTGCACATGGAGTACGGCGGTCTGGAGCACTCTGCGGAACGCGAGCGTCTGCTCCGGTTCCTTCTGCTGCCCGCGGCCGTACTGCTCGACGGACTCCTTGAGGTATTTGTCCAGGTCGCGGCGCAGCTTCGGCAGATCCGCGCCGCACGCGGCGAGGATCCGCTCGCCGTCATGATCGTGCGCCAGCGCGTAGAGCAGGTGCTCGAGCGTCAGGTGCGTATGGCGCCTCGACGTCGCCTCCCGGTAGGCGACCGTCAACACGATTTCGAGAGACTGGCTGAACATCGTTGGGGATTCCTCGTCCTTTGGACCCGGGGCGCCGCTATTCAGGTTCCATCGCGGCACGCAGCGGAAACCCGTTCTCGCGGGCCCGTCCCATCACCGCTTCCACCTTCGTCTCGGCGACTTCGTGCGGATACACGCCGCAGAGCCCCTTCCCCTGCGTGTGAACCGCCATCATGATGCGAAACGCCTGGGCCGGCGGCTTGTGAAAAATCGACTCCAGCACTTCGACGACGAAGTCCATGGTGGTGTAGTCGTCGTTGAGCAGCAGGACTTTGTACAGCTCCGGCTTCTTCGTTTCCTGCTTTGTACGTTCGAGTATTTCCCCGTCAGTCTGACGATCGGTTCCGGCCATGGCGGTCGTATGATTCTAGCAGGCTTGAAGCAGGCGGTCTGCCGCGTCCACAGGGATCAGGAGGTCCGGATGAGGTCCCGGTGTCTTCAGTACCTCTTCGCGGTCATCGCGATCGGAACCCGCACATGACTACACTCGCGTCAGGCGTCGGCTACGTGGATCTCGACTTCCTGGGCATTCCGGAAATCATCGCGACAGCCGTCGTCGAGGGTCCGGCGGGTGTCGCGCTGATTGACCCCGGTCCTTCCACGACCCTCGGGAACCTTCGCTCGGCGCTCGACCGCAAAGGCATATCCGTCAAGGACGTGCGTCAGATTCTCGTTACCCACATCCACCTCGATCATGCGGGCGCGGTCGGGACGCTTGTGCGGGAGAATCCCGGCATCGAGGTCTTCGTGCACGAACGGGGCGCACGCCACATGATCGACCCCGCAAAGCTCCTGGCCAGTGCGGAGCGTCTCTACGGGGCCGACATGGACCGGCTATGGGGAGAATTTCTCCCGGTACCTGAAGGACGCATCAGGGCTCTCCAGGGGGAGGAGCGTATCACCGTCGGGGGACGCGACCTGCAGGTGGCGTACACCCCGGGCCATGCGTCACATCACGTCAGCTATTTCGACCCCGCGAGCCGGGTGGCATTCGTCGGCGACACGGCGGGCATCCGCCGGGGAAGCGGCCTGTGCGTCATGCCTCCTACTCCTCCCCCGGACGTCGACCTGGAAGCATGGCAGGTCAGCGCGGACCGAATCCTCGCGTGGGACCCCGACACCCTGTTTCTGACGCACTTCGGTCCCTTCCACGGAGCTCGCCTCCACTTCACTGACCTGGCGGATCGTCTTGCGCTCTGGAGCCGCCTCGTTCAGCGACTCCTCGCCGACCCGGCGCTCGACGACGGTGGCAGACTGCAGGCGTTCGTGCGCGAGGCCATGCTCGAACTGCGCCGGAAGGTGGGAGAAGTTGAGACGGAGAAGTACAGCCGCGCCGGCCGGCTCGACTATTCGTGGCAGGGACTCGCCCGTTACTGGACGAAGAAGTCCGTCTGAGAGTGACGCTGGCACGCGGCTGGTAACAGCTGATCAGCAGGAGCGCACGATGAATAGAACGATTCGCTTCGTAATGTGCTGTGTCATCACGGGTTGCGCCGCTGGCGCGGTTGCCGCGCAATCGAGCAGCCGGGAGACGCGTCCGCCGCTGGTCACCGCGGAGTCCGAACCGTGGTATCTGGAGGGCACTCCTATCACCTTCGCGGGGCAGGTGTATCACCTCGCCGGGCCGCGGGTGCACTTCATTCCGAGCGAAATGGTGCGGAGCGGCCACTTCCACGGCGTGCCGCTGTACGCGAGGACGACGATCGAGCCATACAGCATCGTCTTTCTGCCGGTGGGAGGCGGACTGATGCAGCCGTACGAGCGGCGCCGCGCGGGGGAGCTCGCCGGGACGGTCGGAAGTACTGCGCCGTCCTTCCCTGTCGCGCTCTCGTCCGACGCGTCGGCCGACGATGCCGCGTTCGGGCCGCAGGCGCCTGCGCCACCCCGGCTCGCGGATCCTGCATTCGATGCCCGCCTGTTCATGGGTCCTGAACCGGTGGGCACGACCGGCGTGGCGCTCGCGGCGTCGCTCCCGGCACCGCCGCCGCTCGTGGATCTCGCCGTCCAGGCGCGTCGCCGAAGGGCGGAGTCGCCGAATGCCATCTTTGTTCAGTACGACGCTGCCCGCTGGTTCAGCAGCGGACCGGCTGTGGCGTTCGACGAGTCGCGGTTCGTGCGCATCGGGGAGAAGGACGGATTTCCCATCTACAGGGAGCGCCGCGGGCCGGCCTCGACGATCTACGTGCCTGTCGCGAAAGACGCAGCCGGGGCGCTGGCGCCCTACGCCAGGCGCGGACGGTAGCAGGGATCGGCGCTGTTCGCCCGCGCCCGGCTCTGCTACTCTGGACCGCGGATGCCGCTGTGAGCGTCGTGCGCGGCCTCGTCTTCGGATCGAACCCCCGGCGCACGGCCGTCCGAATTCTCATCCTGGCGGCGGTGAGCTTCGGGACGTTCCGCTGGATCTTGATTCCCGTTCGTACCCAGGGAATCAGCATGCAGCCCACCTACGAAAGCGGCAGCCTCAAGTTCGTCAACCAGCTTGCGTTC
>JALZOC010000415.1 GCA_030857365.1 Acidobacteriota bacterium | reverse complement strand
TGTCCCGGCCTGACCGGAGGCACCGGGCGCACTTTCTCCAACCCCGCAAAACGCTGGCCGCAGATGCGATGCTGATGGTGATGCTAGTTCAGGCGAACCCGAGGGCCCGGCGCTGGGCCGACCACGCCAGGGGGAGATCACTGGTCCGCAGGAGGCGGCGACCATTTAGGCCGGCCGGTTGATGTCCATCGAGGATGGCGCTGATGATGTCGGGGGCCAGCCACGACAGCCTGACCAGCTTGGAGACGTGCTCGTCACTGTAACCGTTGATGGTGGGTTCGACCTTGCCCTCGACCAGCTTTCGGCGGGCTGCGAACGCGTGGGCGATCAATCGGAGAAGCGCCGGATCAAGGTTGCCCTGGCTGCTGCGCGCATCTGGCGCGATGGCGCGCTTCATCTCCGGGCCCGAAGTGATTAGCTTGGCTGGCTCTTCGAGTTGGATATCTGATCCGTCATCTGTGGAGGGATCGCCAGCCAGCGTGACGACTACGCGGTCGCGTAAGACCTGAATGTGAGCCCGGACCCCGAGCAGCTTGCGCCGCTGATCGATCGCCGGAAACCACGCCGGATTGGAAGGTGACGGCGGGCTGATCAGTTCAGACGCCGACACGCTTCTGCACAGATGTCGATCGATCATCGTTGTTACCAGCTGCTCGATTGGTCCGGCGGCCACGCGCGCTACTTCGCTTTGGTCGCTACCAGGTTCAGTCCGGCTGACATAATAGCGGTAACGTCGGCTTCCCTTTGCTGTACTGACGGGGCCCATCGTCCGTCCGTCCGGATCGGTCAGCAACCCGGTCAGCAGGCTCGGATGTTTCGTCCGCTTTCCCTCCAGCCGCTCCCGCCCGTTCATCGCGAACATCGCTTGCACGCGGTCGAACAATTCTGGCGATATGATCGCATCGTGCTGGCCGGGATAGCATTTGTCGCCATGGACCACCTCGCCAGCGTAGAGCCGGTTCTTCAGAAGGGCGGCCAGCATCCCCTTGCCGAACGCGACGCCGCCGACGATCCGCCCGTCACGATAAGTTCGCAGCTTGGTTCGATAACCCTGGATCGCCAGCTCATCGATCAACGTACCGATCGACCCGAGTTCGGCATAGCGGATGAACAGGTGCCGGACGACCTGAGCCTCGCCTTCGTTGACCACTAACCTGCGCTCGCTGACATCATATCCAAGCGGGGCCGGGCCGCCCATCCACATCCCACGCGCCTTGGATGCGGCGATCTTGTCGCGGATCCGCTCACCGGTCACCTCACGCTCGAACTGGGCGAACGACAGCAAGACGTTGAGGGTCAGTCGTCCCATGCTACTCGTAGTATTGAACGATTGGGTGACGCTGACGAACGAGGCGCCCTTACGATCAAGGATATCAACGATCCGGGCGAAATCGGCGAGGCTGCGCGTCAGGCGATCGACCTTGTAGACAACGATGATGTCGACCCGCCCAGCCTCGATCTCGCCCAGCAACTGCTTCAGCGCAGGTCGTTCCATCGTCCCGCCTGAGAAGCCCCCATCATCGTAAAGGTCGGGAACTGCTTCCCATCCTTCATGGCGCTGGCTGGCGACATAGGCGGTGCACGCTTCGCGCTGGGCATCGAGGCTGTTGAAGTCCTGTTCGAGCCCGTCCTCAGTCGACTTGCGGGTGTAAACCGCGCAGCGCAGGCGCTTGCGAGGTTGCTCAGCCACGCGAGGCTGCCAAACGTTGATCAGTGACCGGTTTCTTCAGTCCGAAGAAGCGCGGACCTGACCAGTTGACTCCGGTGATATCGCGGGCGATCTGGGTCAGGCTGGCATATTGTCGCCCATCGAACTCGTATCCGGTCTCACACACCAGTACCGAATGTACCGTGCCGTTCCAGGATCGGACGAGCCTAGTGCCGAGCTTGATCGTTACCGCGTGGGGATTGGTCACGCTTCCGGTCCGCTCGAGCCGCTTGGTAATCGCCCCGATCTGCTTCTCGGCTGCGCGCGACAACCCACCATGGAGACGTTCCTGCTGTCGGTAAGCGATACCTCTGGCCAGCAGTGCCGGGCTCAAATCAGGAGCGGGGGCGCGATAGACTTCGCGCCACCGGGATCGAAGCTGGGCGGGCGACAGACGATCGAGTTGCTCTATCTCTTGGTTAATGTCCGCCATCGTCAGCCGCCAAGACCGGACTTGTCGATCCGGTAGCTTGTCTCGCCTGACTTGCGCTCTTCTTTGACCAGCACAGTCCCTCGTTTGCGCAGACCTGACAGGAAGGCGCGGCCGCTGTGTGGCTGCCAGTTGGTCTCGCCGATGATCTCCGCGAGCGTGGCGCCGCGGGTTCGCGACAGGATCTTGGTGACCCGTTCTGCCTTGGTCGCTGACTTCGCTCGGCGGGTTTGGCGCGGGTTGGCAATCGGCTCAGCGGCAACGACGATGTCTTCTTCGATTGTGTCGGTCATGATCGACTCCTTGTGAGAGCAGCTTTATGCTGTTCCACTGGCCGAAAGCCGGACAGGTGGGTCCAGTCCGGCGGTGGCGATCGAGCGCCTTCCACGTGTCCACCAACGCTCTGCTGCGAGCCGAAGTCCAGTGGAATGTCGTTCTTAGCGGACTTTGTCGACAACGTTCCCGAATGTCCGAAATGCGCCCGTTTCGGTCACTTAAGCATGGCCTCAGCAAACCCGAAAGTTGCCGTTCGTTCAGATCGGAAGGGGATGGCCGTTTAGCGCCCACTTTCGCCGTTCACAGCGCAGTCGGCGATGCCTGAAAGCGGCTATACGTTTATGGAGAATGGTCGCAGCTGCATCGGGCGGACGCACAATACCTCGACCTAAATCTCGACTATCTGGCATTGATGGACGAGACGCTCGCCGCGCGACGCCCTTGCGAGTTGCCGCGGCGGGTTTGAATCTTGGAGTTTCCGACTAGGGTCGGTCGATGCCTCGTCCGTGCTCACCTCATGCGGCGCTCGCTCCGCCGCCGCAGCTGCTCGCAGCCGATCACAGCATATTGCTCGATTTTGACGGAACACTAGTCGATCTTGTCGATCGCCCGGAAGCGGTATTCATCGATTCTGCGCTGTCGGCCCTAGTGCGGCGGCTGAACGGAGCGTTTCATGGTCGCATGGCCTTTGTCAGTGGACGCTCGGTAGCGCAGCTCGAGGCATTCCTGGGCGCGGCGCTCGACGGCATTGCGATGGTCGGCAGCCATGGCGCCGAAATCCATGCGGGTGCGCGGCGCGTTTCACCAGTGCGTCCGCCAGCACTGATCGCGGCGGAGCGCCTCATTCAGACGACGTTCGGCGATCGGGATGGGGTCATTGTGGAGGTGAAATCGCTGGGTGTCGCGGTGCATTACCGTCTCGCGCCCGACGTCGAATCAGGTGCTCGCGCCTTGGTCGATCGCATCGCGATAGAGAGCGGGCTGGCCGTGCAGAAGGGAAAGATGATGATCGAACTTCGCGCCGCCGGCCATGACAAGGGCAGCGGCATCGCCACGCTGATGACCCAGCCGCCGTTTATCGGGACGGTTCCCGTATTCGCCGGAGACGATGTCACCGACGAGGCGGGATTCGTTGCTGTCGAGGAGCTCGGCGGCATCGGCGTGCTCGTCGGTCCCGCGCGGCCGACGGCTGCGCGCTACCGCCTCGACGACGTCGCTGCCGTCCGCGCCTGGCTGGGGCAGACCGCTTGACGGCGACGCTCGACCTCTGGCCGATCGGTAATTGCCAGGTGTCCGCGCTGGTTGATCGCGCGGGACGCTTCGTCTGGGGCTGTACACCCAGGGTCGATGGCGATCCGGCGTTCTGCTCGCTACTCGACGACGCCCCGCCCGCCGGCGATACCGCTTATGGATT
>JALZOC010000414.1 GCA_030857365.1 Acidobacteriota bacterium | reverse complement strand
CCTTGAACCCGGAACCTGAACCCGGAACCTGGAACCCGGAACCCCGAACCGGTACGATCCCCCAATGCCCCGCCTCCCCTCGATCCGCGAGCTCGACGAGTCGTCCGACGGCTGGTCTTTCTACCTGTGTGCGCGCAAGGAACTGCGGACCGATCGCGCGGGGGCCGAGTTCCTTTCCGTCGTGCTGCAGGATGTCTCGGGGCAGATCGGGGCGAAGGTGTTCGAGGATGTCGCCGCGGCCGGGCAGGAGTTCGACGCGGGCGAGTTCGTGAAAGTGCAGGGACGCGGCAACCGGCACCGTGAACGTCTGGAGCTGGTGCTGCGGAAAATCCGGCGGGTGAATGCCGAGCAGGATCGCCTGGACGGGTTCAGGGAGGAAGACTGCATCCTCTGCGCGCCCCGACCGGTCGACGAGATGTGGGAGGAGCTGCAAGGACGGGTCGCGGCAGCTGCCAACCCCTGGGTCCGGCAACTCCTCACCGTCCTGCTCGAACAGCATGGCGGACGGCTTCGCATCTGGCCGGCGGCAGTGACCGTGCACCACGCCTACCGCGGCGGGCTGCTGGAACACGTCCTGAAGCTCGCCGAAGTGGGAGAGCAGCTGGCGCGCGCCTACGCGGCGGACGCGAGCCTGCTCCTCGCCGGCGCGGTGGTGCACGATCTGGGCAAGGTCGAGGAGCTGGATTACGACGGCGCGACCGCGTACTCCACGCGCGGCAATCTGGTCGGCCACATCACGCTGGGCCTGCTGATGGTGCGCGACGCCGTCCGCCGGATCGACGGGTTTCCCGGCGACCTGCAGACCCGCATCGAGCACCTGATCCTCGCGCACCACGGCTCACGCGAACACGGCTCTCCGATCGAGCCGATGAGCGTCGAAGCCTTCATTTTTTCTGCGATGGACGACCTCGACGCGACCCTCAACCAGGTGCGCCGGCACGTGCAGGACGACCGGGGAGACGGGGACTTTACGGCGTATCATCCCCGTCTCGGACGCGTGCTGCTCAAACCCTCCGGCCGCTGATCAGGCGGACGAGGAACAGCACGATCGCGATGACCAGCAGGACATAAATGAAGTTGCCGAGCGTGTAGCCGCTGACCATCCCGAGCAGCCAGAGGACAATAAGGATGATCGCAATCGTTTCGAGCATGTGCCTTCTCCTTGACGCCGTCGTTCGGGCGGCGCGTTACGGAATCAGGCTACAGGGGAGCAACAGCTGTGCCGTTCGGCCGCGCCCGGAAGCGGCGCGCGCCGGAGCGCCGGTAATCCTGTCGGTCGTGATGTTTGCGGGGAATGGCGGGCGGCCTCGCACTCCGTGACCGAGACTCTGCCGTCGCCGCAGGAGCCATCAGCAGGGAAACCATTGCATCGTTTCTGGCCGGTGCGGCCAAGGCTCAGCACGAAGCCGGGATCGTCCTGATCGTCGTCCGCTGATGCGAGCCGGTCAGGGCGCCTGGGCGCCCTCGTTCCGCGGACCCAGCGCAAAGGTCATCGTCCCCTCGACCACGACGTGCCCGTCAACCCGTGCCACGCCGCGCAGGAGGCCCATGCGGCTTCGGAGCCGACGCACGTGCGCCTCGATGACCACGACGTCCCCCGGGTGCACCGCCCTGCGATAGCGCACCCGCTCGATGCCCATGAAGTAGATCAGCTTCTCGCGATTCTCCGGCTTTGCCAGAATCATGATCGCGCCCACCTGGGCAACCGCCTCGGTCAGGATGGTCGGGGGCAGAACCGGCGCCTCTCCGGGGCGATGCGCCAGATACCGCTCGTTGAGCGTCACGTTCTTGATGCCGACGATCCGCTTGTCGGGCTCGAACTCGGTGATGCGATCCACGAGCAGGAACGGGTAGCGGTGCGGGAGGATCCGCTCGATGGCGCTGTAGTCCAGGGGGAGAGAAATGTCCATACGAGGGTGCCAGAGTGCCAGGGTGCACGGCCGCGCCGCGGTCGTGCTGCCGATGGAGAAGTATAATCTGATTTGCTCCCACCGGAAGGACGACGCATCCCAGTGAGCCAGGGCATTCCAACAGAGGGCGCGCCTGCCGGCGCCGGTCCCGGCGAGCCGGCACGCAGCGAGCACGACATCGTCGCCACGCTGTTCGATCTGGGCCGCCAGGTGACGAGCGTGCTCGACCTCGACGATCTGCTGCAACAGATTCCACGGCTGATCGGGCGGCTCATCTCCTTCGAAGCGCTGGCGGTCTACCTGCTCGACGACCGCCGCGGTGAGTTGCGCGCGGCGTACTCGGTCGGATACCCGGAGGATGGGAAACCGCTGCGGCTGAAGCTCGGGACGGGGCTCGTCGGCGCCGCGGTGACCAGCGGGCAGCCGCTCCTCGTGAACGATCTGGCGGCTGATTCGCGCTACATCGAGTTCGTGCCCGGCATGAATTCCGAACTGGTCGTGCCGCTGCTGCACAAGTCGCGTCCCATCGGCGCGCTGAATATCCTCAGCCGGAATCGCGATCAATTCACGGCGCGCGACGTCGACATCGTGAGACAGTTCGGCGCGCACGTGGCCGTCGCCCTCATCAACGCGCGGCTGTTCGAGCGTAGCCGGAGCGACGCCGAGGCGTTCGAGACGCTCGCCGAGATCGGACGTGAAGTCGCGTCGGTGCTCGCACTCGACGAACTGTTCGCCAAGATCGCGCAGCTCACGAAGCGGCTCATCGAGTACCGGACGTTCGGGATTCTCCTCCTCAACGAAGAGCGCGGCGAGCTCGAAATGAAGCTGGCCGTGCAGTACGGCGAGAAATTGCAGGTGCCTCCGCTGCGGCTCGGAGAGGGGCTCGTCGGGTACGCGGCGCTCCACCGGGAGCCGGTTCTCGTCGCGGACGTGTCGCAGGATCCGCGCTACATCAAGCTCGTTCCCGACGTGAAATCCGAGCTGGCGATTCCTCTGCTGCTGAAGGATCGCTGCATCGGCGTCGTGGATCTCGAAAGTCCCGAGCTCGACGCGTTCAGCAAGCGGGACGTGGAGATCCTGACGCTGCTGGCCAGCCAGGCGGCAGTGGCGATCGAGAACGCGCGCTTGTACGAGGAGGTCCGGGCCAACGAAGATCGGCTCGAAAAGGAGCTCCGGTTCGCGCAGCGCGTGCAGACGGCATTGCTTCCCGCCGCACCGCCGAAGCGGCTCAAGGGGATCGAAGTGGCGGCCGCGTTCGCCCCCGCCCGCGAGCTCGGGGGGGACTTCCACGACTATCTCTCGCCTGAGTCGCAGACGCTGGTGGTGGCGGTGGGGGACGTGTCCGGGAAGGGGGTTCCCGCCGCGCTCTACAGCGTGTTTGCGGCGGAACTGATCCGGGGGCGGACCTTCAGACGCCGCTACCTGCCCGAGCGGTCGAGCCCCGCGGGGGTGCTCTCCTCGGTGAATACGATCCTGCACCAGCGGCAGCTCGAGGAGTACTACTGCACGCTGTGCTACACCGTATTCGACTTGAAACGGCGCGTGATGACGATGGCGAACTCGGGACTGCCCTACCCCATCCGCTGCACGGCAGACACCTGCGCGCAGATTGAGCTTCCGGGAGTCCCGCTCGGCTCCTTCCAGGGCTCCACGTACGACGAGGTGACGCTCATGCTGAACGCCGGCGACCTCTTTGTGCTTTGCACCGACGGTGTGTACGAGGCGATGAACGCACGGGCGCAGGAGTTCACGGCTGCGCGTCTGCTCGAGGTGGTCGGCACCGTCCGCGATCTACCCGCCGCCAGGATTGTCGAGGCCATCTTCGCCGCGGTGCACGAGTGGCGAGGCGACACGCCGCCCAATGACGACATGACCGCCGTGGCGGTGAGAATAACGGCTTGACGTCTTTTTTTATCTTCGCTTGAAGTCGAGGTC
>JALZOC010000413.1:737-3846 GCA_030857365.1 Acidobacteriota bacterium | reverse complement strand
GCTCCGGCGAGAATGTGTGCCCCCACGCGTTGTCCGCAGGCACCTCGATCGCGTCAGTGACGCCGGCCAGCTGCAGCCGCAGGTCCACGAGCCGGCGTTCGCCCGCCGTCACTTTGTCGATCACGCGCGCCCCTGGCGCGAACCGCCGCGCCACCCACACCGCTCGCCTCATCGCGTCCACCTGAAGTAGCGCGCGAACCACCGGCGCAGGCCGGGCGTGAGGCGTTGCCGCCGGTACGTATCGCCCGCCTTGCGGAGCGCCTCGGCCTGCGTGGGATACGGATGCACGGTCGCCGAGAGCCGGCCCAGCGTGCCGTCGTGGGTCATGGCGTAGACCGCCTCGCCGATCATCTCGCCGGCGTGCCGGGCGACCATCGTGCATCCGCGGATCACGCCGTTGGCGTGGTGCACCCGCACAAACCCGTCCGTCTCATCGTCCACGACGGCGCGATCGACCTCGGCGAGGTCGACGGTGATGGTCTGGAGCCGACCCGCGGACGTTTCGACGTCGGCGCGGGACACGCCGACGTGGGCCACCTCGGGATCGGTATAGGTCACCCACGGAATGACCAGGGCGCTCGCCTTGCGCCAGCCGAAGAACAAGGCATTCTGCAGGACGATCCGCGACAGCGCGTCCGCGGCGTGTGTGAACTTGTAGGCCGAGCAGACGTCGCCGGAGGCGTAGACGCGCCGATTCGTCGTCTGCAGCCGATCATCGACGACTACGCCCTCCTTCGCCGCCTCGATCCCGGCCGCGTCGAGGTGCAGCCCTTCGAGATTCGGGGCTCGGCCGGCGGCGACCAGCACCGCATCACCCGCAGTGCGCGTGGGCGGCCCCTCGTCCCCGCCGGCGCGGCGGAAACAGACCGCGATTTCCCCGCGCGCGCTGTCGACCCGCTCGAGGCGGACGCCGAGTTCCAATGAGACGCCGTCGGTTTCGAGGTGACGCTGCACGACCGTGCCGGCGTCTGCGTCGTCGTGGGTCAAGACCCGCGGCGACTGGTCGAAGACGGTCACGGCGGATCCGAAGCGCGCGAAGGCCTGCGCCAGTTCGCAGCCAATGGGTCCCGCGCCGATGATCAGCAGCCGTCGGGGGAGCGTGGTCAACGCGAAGATCGTCTCGCTGGTGAAGAAGGCGACCTTGTCGAGGCCGGGAATCGGCGGCGCGGTCGGCCGGCCGCCGGTCGCAATGACGGCGCGCGAGAAAGGCAGCCGCTGACTGCCGACGATGACCGTCCGGGCGTCGGCGAAACGGCCCTCGCCGAAGAAGACGTCCACCCCCGCCTGTCTCAATCGCGCCGCCGCATCGTGCTCGGCGATCGATGCGCGGCGCTCCCGCATCCGCCGCATCACGGCGGCGAAATCCACGGCGGTCGTGCCCACGGTGATCCCGAGCGTCGCGGCGTTCGCCAGCTCGCCGACGGCCCGTGCGGAGCGAAGAATCGCCTTCGACGGCACACAGCCCGTGTTGAGACAGTCGCCGCCGAGCAGGTGACGCTCGACGAGCGCGACGCGCGCACCGAGACCGGCAGCGCCCATGGCACACACCAGGCCTGCGGTACCGCCACCAAGGACGACGAGGTTGTAGGCCTCGCCACCCGCCGGATTCTTCCAGTCTGGCGGGTGGACGTGGCCGATCAACGCGCGATCGGCCGGATCGCCCGACGACATGTCGACTTCGTCAGCACGCGGAACGGCCGTCATGGTGTGGACGCGCTCTCCTTCGTCGATGCCTCGCTCACGCGGGTGACGCCAATATCGTGCCTATTGAGGGCACATCGCCGCGATCACGATCATCGAAAGGTCTCCTGATTGGTGAGTGGTCGTTGACGGGCCCTGGTGGAGACCTGCCATTCGTCGGCGAGGAGCACGAGTGACGCCGCGAGA
Organism: Acidobacteriota bacterium; assembly: GCA_030857365.1. GTDB lineage: Bacteria > Acidobacteriota > Vicinamibacteria > Vicinamibacterales > 2-12-FULL-66-21 > JALZOC01. Next base: position 1,959 of record JALZOC010000413.1, on the reverse strand, counting down.
ATGATGAGCGACGGATAGAAGAGCGCATTCGCTCCCTGTAAGTACCAGCCCCACGGGTCGACGATCGATCGCCATACCCCGGCAGCCGTGATCGCGGCAATCACGACAACGACCGGGTAGGTGTATCGCCCCCAGATTCCCACGATGACGAGCCCGCCGAGGATGATCTCGGCGATGCCGAAGACTGGCATCAACCCAGGAAAGGTGAACACCCCGAGGTAGAAGTGGTCCGACACGTCGAGGCCGTGCGCCGGGTTGACCAGCTTGTCCACACCCCAGATCACCAGCAGATAGCCGATCGACATCCGGAGCATCGCGCGGGCGGCGCCGCTCATGGAGCGCACCTCACCATGATGCGCCGAACTGTCGTGTGGTCGCCTCCGATGCCCTCGCGACCAGCACGACGGTCAACGGGGTGAATGGTCGCGTTCACGCTCTCTCCTCTATCAAGGCCATCTGACGTCTGGTCGACTGATACCTCGGACGCAGCGGTTTATTCGGGTCATCTCGCACCTCCCAGGTGCAGTCTAGCCCGATGTGAATTTCCCGGGCCCAGGCGCCCGCGCCAGCGCGTTTCGCAGCCTCGGAGCGTCTCCGATCTAAGCAGAACCGTGCCTCTTCCGCATCCTGATCCGGTGCACAGCCTGTGCCCGCGCACTTGCGGAACGCCGGTTGCAGAGATCAATGGTCAGTCTGATCTATACATGGAGGTAGCAGAGATGAAGAAGTTGAATCAGGTCATGTGTATCGCTGCGGTGGGTCTGCTGTCGGTCGGCCTGGCGGCCCAGAGCACGGCCCCGCAGCAGCCGACGCAGCACGACAAGAAGCCGATGCAGGGTGAGATGCACGCCAAGGGAGGCATGAAAGCCGAGCAGGTGATCGCGAGCTGGAAGCCGGCGCCGAAAGCGGCCGCCGAGAAGATGATCGAGAAGTATGGCGAACCGGCCGAGGTCACGAGCATGCGGATCATCTGGCACGACAACGGGCCGTGGAAGTACACCGAGATCATGAACAAGGAGATCGATCACAACTTCCCGATCCCGCACAAGGACGCCATGCACCAGGCGGTGAACTATAACGTCGACCCGTCGAAGGCCGACGAGATCCTGCAGTACGACGGCAGCATCATCCTCAACCGGACCGCCGGCATGATCGGCGCGATCTGCGACAAGGAACCAGCGAACTTCCTCGCCGTGAACCTCGCGCACGAAGTGGCGACCGG
>JALZOC010000413.1:0-727 GCA_030857365.1 Acidobacteriota bacterium | reverse complement strand
CGTCGACGAAGCGCGCAAGCAGTACGCCATGTCGGTCGAGATGCTGATGAAGGAGAAGAAGATGGACAAGTACACGTCGGGCCTGATCTTCTCTCCGCCGGCGAAGGCCGGGTTCGCCGACGAGCCGTTCGGCAAGAAGTAGCCCCGCACACGTGGTCCGGCGGCACGGTGGTGCTGCCGGATCAAACTCCGCATTTCACAGCAAATCGAGACCAGTGGGCATCGTCGACGCCCGCGACGACCTGAGGCGGCCCACGTGGCCGGCACGGCGAAACGCGGCCCAGATGCCCCGGAGTCCCGCGGTGGCCCCCACCGCGCGGCGTGCCCGCTGGGCCGGGGGGCCCTGGAGCGCGTCGACTCCGTCGCGTCGGCACAGGTCGAGGTTGACCGCCGCTTCGATCAGGGCGAGGTGCGTCAATGCCTGGGGAAAGTTGCCGAGAAACGCGTGCGAGGCCGGGTCCGCTTCTTCGGCGTAGAGCCCGACGTCGTTCGCCCGTGTGAGCAGGCGGCCGAACAGCGCTTCGGCGTCCGCGCGTCGCCCGACGAGCAATTGCGCCGAGACCAGCCAGAAGCTGCAGGCGAGAAACGCGCCCTCGGCCGGCGATCCGGGGTCCGTGGGGAAGCGCCTGACGTAATCGCCGTCGCGCAGTTCGGATTCGATCCTCGCCACTGTGCGCGCGAAGACTCCCGGCGGGCACGGGAAGCCCATGAGGCCGGTGAGCAGCAG
>JALZOC010000042.1:5303-10750 GCA_030857365.1 Acidobacteriota bacterium | reverse complement strand
GAGTCCGATGGCCCGCAGGGCGGTCACCACTCCGTGCAACCGCGCAAGCCAGCGGCGGTCGTACCGGACGTCTGCGACGCCGCCGATTGCGGCGAGCGCGGCCGCCAGGTTGTCCAGGGCGGTTCCGGCATGCCGCGCATCGGGGTGCAATCTCACCTCGATGGAGGCCGGGAACGGGTTCGTGTCGAGCCGCTCTGCCGGGCCAGCGATGTCGGGAAAATCCTGGCGGAAGCGCGCTGCCGCCTGCGTTTTCGAGACGTATTCCCTGTGCGCGGCGAGACCGCTTCCCCCCACGAGCTCGTCGACGATCCGCAGCTGGTCGGCACTCACGTCGTCCTTGAGGTACACCGAGAGCTCGGCGGACTGCGTCCAGCGGCCCACGAGGCGCTGCAGATTCGCGTTGAGCAGCAGAAACACACCCAGTACGAAGAGGCCCGCGGCAATCGTGACGACGGCGAGCACGGCCGCCCGGCGGCCGCGCCACAGACTCGCCCCGGCCTCGGCGAAGAAATACCGGATCGCTCTCAGGAGGTCACCTCCACGATGTGGCCGTGGTCGAGAGACACCGACCGGCGCCCGACCCGGCGGATGAGCTCGCGATCGTGGGTCGCGACCAGCACGGTGGTGCCGCGCGCGTTGATTTCACGGAGCAGGTTCATGATTTCGAGCGACAGGTCCGGATCCAGGTTGCCGGTCGGTTCGTCGGCGAGGATGATCGCCGGATCGTTGACGAGCGCGCGCGCGATCGCGACGCGCTGCTGCTCGCCGCCGGAGAGCTCCATCGGATACGCATTCATTCTGTGCTGCAGGCCCACCCATTTGAGCACCTGGAACGTGCGCCGCTGCTGCTGCGGCGCCGCCATCCCGAGAACGCGCGGCACGAAGGACACGTTCTCGAGCACCGTCTTGGCCGGGAGGAGCTTGAAGTCCTGGAAGACGAAGCCGAGGGATCGCCGGTAGGCCTGGACCTGCCGGGACGTCAGCGTGGCGAGATTGCGGCCGCCGACGAGCAGCTCCCCCTCCGTCGGAACGTCCTGGCGGAGCAGCATCCGGAGCAGCGTGGATTTGCCCGCGCCGCTCGGTCCGGTGAGGAAGACGAACTCCCCCTTGTCCACGCGCAGCGTGAGGTTTCGCAGCGCATACACACCGCGCGTGTAGGCCATGGAGATCGCGTTCGCCTCGATCATGCGGGCTCTCTGTCCAGCTCCCGCCGGACGATCGTATTGACGAGCGCCGGGTTCGCTTTTCCGCTCATGGACTTGATCACCTGTCCGACGAGGTATCCGAACGTCTGGCGCTTCCCCGCGCGGTACTGCGCAACGGCATCGGCGTTCGCGGCGAGCACCGTGCGCACCGACGCCTCGACAGCGCCCTCATCGTCAATCCGCCCGAGCCCCTCGGCGGCCACGATGTCGGCTGCGCTGCGGCCGGAGCCGTACATCTTCTCGAACACGTCCTTCGCCGTCGGCCCGCTGATGGTGCCTGAGTCGACGAGCCGGATCAAGCCGGCCAGTGCCGCCGGCGGGATCGGCACCGAATCGATCGCGACTCCCAGTTCGTTCATCTTGCGAGTCAGTTCCCCCATGATCCAGTTGCTGGCGGCCTTGGCGTTGCCGGCGTCTGCCGCCGTAGCCTCGAAGTAGGCAGCCGTGGCGGCGGACTGCGTCAGGAGCGCCGCGTCGTATTCCGACAACCCGTACTGCGCGATGAAGCGCCGGCGGCGCGCGTCCGGGAGCTCCGGCAGCGCGGCCCGGATCGCGTCGATCCAGGCGGTCTCGACCAGCACGGGCGGGAGGTCCGGTTCGGGAAAGTAGCGGTAGTCGTGTGCGTCCTCCTTGCTGCGCATCGAGAGCGTCCGCCCGACAGCCGGGTCCCACAGACGCGTCTCGTGCTCGACGCGGCCGCCGCGCTCGAGGACCGCCACCTGCCTGTCGATTTCGTACTCGAGCGCGCGCTGCACGTGCCGGAACGAATTGAGGTTCTTGATTTCGGTCTTCACGCCGAACGGCGTCGTGCCCGACCGGCGCACCGACACGTTCGCGTCGCACCGGAGGCTCCCCTCCTCCATGTTGCCGTCGGTCACCCCGGTCGCGACCAGGATCGCGCGCAGGCGGCTGAAGCATTCCGCCGCGTCGGCGGCGTGCCGTACATCCGGATGACTCACGATCTCGATGAGCGGCACACCGCTGCGGTTGAAGTCCAGGGCCGTTGCGCGGTCGGAATCTTGCAGCCCTTCGTGGAGCGACTTGCCGGCATCCTCCTCGAGGTGCACGCGGATGATCCCGACGCGCCGCGCATCGCCACGCGCCTCGAACTCCAGCACTCCGTCGGTGGCGAGTGGGCGATCGTATTGGGAAATCTGGTAGCCCTTCGGCAGGTCGGGATAGAAGTAGTTCTTGCGCGCGAACACGGACCGTTCGTGCACGGTGCACCCGAGCGCGAGCGCGGCGCGCATCGCGAGCTCCACCGCCCGCCGGTTGAGCACCGGCAGCGTGCCGGGCAGGCCGAGACACACGGGGCAGGTGTTCGTATTGGGCGCCGCACCGAAGCGCGTGCTGCAGCCACAGAACAGCTTGCTCTCTGTCTGGAGCTGGGTATGGATCTCCAGGCCGATGACGGGCTCGTAGGACATGCGGAAAAAGGTGCTGAGGGGCGATTGTATTCGAACTTCAGCGTTCGGACTTCAGACTTCAGCCTTCAGACTTGCCGTGGCCCTGCCGCCTTCACCTCGGGGGCGGCGTCGGTCTCGAAGCTCCTGAAGTTCTCGACGAACATCCGGGCAAGCCTTCGGGCCTGCTGGTCGTAGCCCGCCGGGTCACTCCACGTGTGCCGGGGCGACAGGACCTCCGGCGGCACGCCGGGGCACGACTGCGGCACGTCGAGGTTGAAAATCGCATCGGTCGCGTACGCCACCGTGTCGAGCTCGCCGGTGAGCGCCGCGCGGATCATGGCCCGCGTATACGCGATCTTCATGCGGGTCCCGACGCCGTATGGCCCGCCCGTCCAGCCGGTATTCACGAGCCAGACGCGGACGGCGTGGCGGGCGATCTTCTCCCCGAGGAACGTCGCATATACCGTTGGGTGCAGCACCATGAACGGCGCGCCGAAGCACGTGCTGAAGGTCGCCTTCGGCTCCGTGATGCCCCGCTCGGTCCCCGCCACCTTGGCCGTGTACCCGGACAGGAAGTGGTACATGGCACCCTCCGGCGACAGCCGCGCGATGGGCGGCAGCACCCCGAAGGCATCGGCGGTCAGCATGATGATATTCCGCGGGTGGCCGCCGCGGCCGGACGCGACCGCATTGTCGATGTAGTGGATCGGATAGGCGCCGCGTGTATTCTCCGTCAGCGAGTCGTCGTCGAGGTCGAGCGCCCGCGACGCCGCATCCATCTTGACGTTCTCGAGCACCGTGCCGAAGCGCCGGGTGATCGCGTAGATCTGGGGCTCGGCTTCTTCCGAGAGCCGGATCATCTTCGCGTAGCAGCCCCCCTCGATGTTGAACACGCCGTCATCACTCCACCCATGCTCGTCGTCGCCGATCAGGCCTCGAGCCGGATCGCTCGACAGGGTCGTCTTGCCGGTGCCGGACAGCCCGAAGAACAGCGCCACGTCCCCCTGCGGGCCCACGTTCGCCGAGCAGTGCATCGAGAGCACGTTGCCGAGCGGCAGGACGTAATTCATCACGGTGAAGATCGACTTCTTGATTTCACCGGCGTAGCTGGTACCGCCGATCAGCACGAGCTTGCGCTCGAAATTCAGAAGGATGAAGACCTCGGAATTCGTGCCGTTCGCGGCTGGATCCGCGTGGAGGCCCGGCACGTCGATGACCGTGAACTCGGGATCGTGAGCAGGACGGTCGTGGAGGTCGGGGATGTCGATGAACATGTGCTTCGCAAACAGGCTGTGCCACGCCTGTTCGGTGATGATGCGCACGCGCATGCGGTAGCGGGGGTCGGCGCCGGCGTAGCAATCCTGGACGAACAGCTCACGCCCTTCGAGATAGTTGAGCATCCGCCGATGGAGCGCATCGAAGAACTGCGGCTCGATCGGGCGGTTGACCTTGCTCCACCAGACCTTGTCCTCGCTCGTGGCCTCGCGGACGATGAACTTGTCGTTGGGCGAGCGCCCCGTATGCTGTCCGGTCCGGCAGACCAGCGGGCCATCGGCCGCCATGAGCCCCTCGCGGCGACGCACGGCTTCTTCGTACAGCGCCGGCACGCTCAGGTTCCAGTAGACCCGAGCCACGTTGCGGATGCCGTGTCCCTCGAGCCCCGTCACCTGCTGCTGCCCGTGTGCCATCTCTCTCCAGCGCCTGGCGGTCGAAACTTCGGATTCGAACTTCAGCCTTCGTACTTCAGGCTTGACGTTACCGGGCCGGCGGGCGGGAAGTCAACGAAGCCAGGCGGCGCTGGTCAGAGGGCGTCCAGCACCCGCCTGAACGCGTCCACGACGGCGGGGTCGAACTGCGATCCGCTGCACCGCTCGACCTCGAGGAGCGCCTCGCGCGGAGCGAGGGCGTCGCGGAAGACGCGCGGACGGATCATCGTGTCGTACGCGTCGGCGACGCACACGATCCTGGCGCCGAGCGACACGTCGCCGGCGTGGATGCCCCGCGGATAGCCGAGCCCGTCCATCCGCTCGTGGGCATCGCGAACGATCGTCTCGGCCTTCAGGAGGTACGGCACCCGCGAGATGAGCTCCCCCGCGAGCGTCGGGTGGCATCGCACGAGCGTCTGCTCTTCGTGAGTGAGAGGCGCCGGCTTCCGCAGGATGGCCTCCGGGATGGCGAGCTTCCCGATGTCGTGGAGCAGCCCGCCATGTTCGAGCGTGCGCAGATCCTCGCCGGCGAGGCCGAGCGTGCGGCCGATGCTCACGGCGAGCGCCGCGACACGGTAGGCGTGAGCATACGCGTCGCGATCCGTAAGCGTGAGCATCGAGAGCATCGCGTCGACCGCCTCGTCCCCCTCGACGCTGATGGCGGCCACCGCGTTGTTCATCCGCAGCCGCCGGATGGCCATCTCCTGCTCGAGCGATTCCCGCCACAGGCGCGCATCCCACGCCGACTGGTGGAACTCGAGCCCGCGCGTCACGGCTTCCCGGAGGCGCTCCTTGCCGAACGGCTTCGTCAGGTAGTCGATGACCCCCTGGCGCAGCGTCTCGATCGCCGGCCGGACGTCCTGCACGCCGGTAGCCATGATGACGGCGGTTTCCGGAAATTGCTGCCGGATCTTCTCCGCCAGCCATACGCCGCCGTGCCCCGGCATGCGGATGTCGCACAGGGCGACGGCGGAGGGTTGATGCTCGAGATGGCCGAGCGCTTCCTCGGCGCTCGACGCCATGGTGACGGAGTACCCGCTCGAGACGAGCCAGCGGGCCATGAGATCCCGGACGCCGTACTCGTCATCCACGATCAGCACGCTGTGCGCGCGGGTGCCCCCCGTCCCGAC
>JALZOC010000042.1:0-5293 GCA_030857365.1 Acidobacteriota bacterium | reverse complement strand
GGCGCGTGTTCGGTCGACGGCCGCTTCGTGAAGTTCGCCATGCTCATGCCTCGAGCGCCATGGCACTGCTGCGCCGGGTGATGGTGCCGGAGAGATCCAGCCGCTCCAGGCGCCGGTAGAGGGCCCGCCGGCTGAGCCCCAGCATCTTCGCGGCGGCCTTCTTGTTGCCGCCGGCGCGCACGAGCGCGCGCTGAATATGGTCCCTCTCGACGGTCACGAGCAGGTCGCCGTCGGCATGAGCCGGCGGTTCGGCGTGGGGACGGATGGTTGCCGGGGGGACCGCGGCGGCCGGTGCGGGCACGCTGTCGCCGATCTCACGCTCGGTGATGAACTCGCCATCGACAAGGATGCAGGCGCGCTCGATGACGTTCCGCAGTTCCCGGACGTTCCCCTCCCACCGGGCGGACGCGAGGATGCGCTCCGCACCGGGCGTGACGTCCCGCACCGCCTTCTGCAGCCGCTCACTGGTCTGGCGCACGAACGCGGCGGTCAGGTACGGAATGTCTTCGGGCCGATCCCGCAGGGTCGGCAGCTTCACTTCGACAATGTTCAGGCGGTAGTACAGGTCGCTGCGGAACCGCCCGCCCGCGACCTGCGCCCGCAGATCGCGGTTGGTCGCCGCAATCACGTGAACGTTCACGCGCCTGGATTCGAGCGCCCCCACGCGGTGCACGTCGCCGAGTTCGAGCACCCGCAGGAGCTTCGCCTGCACCGAGTGCGGCAGCTCGCCGATTTCGTCGAGAAACAGCGTGCCGCCGTCCGCCACCTCGAACAACCCGGGCTTGTGGTCGGTGGGCGCCGGTGAACGCGCCGCGCACGTGCCCGAACAGCTCGCTTTCGAAGAGCGTCTCGACGACGGCCGAGCAGTTGACGGTGACGAACCGATGATCGCGGCGCGGCCCCGTCTGGTGCAGCGCGCGCGCGACGAGCTCCTTGCCCGTGCCCGTTTCACCCGTGAGGAGCACCGTCCGCACGTGCGGGGCAAGCCGCCGAATCATCCCGAAGAGCCCCTGCATCACGGGCCCTCGACCGATCATCCCGCAGAACTCGAGATGCCGCGCGACGTCGCTCTCCATGATCAGGAGACTGCCCCGGCGGTCGATGTCCTCCCGGACGGTCCGGAGCAGCTGGTCGGGCGAAGTCGAGCGGCTTGCTGAGGTAGTCCATCGCGCCGAGCTTGATCGCCTCGACGGCCGTGTCGACCGTCGCGTAGCCCGTCATCAGCACCGACTGGCAGTTCGGATCGATCTCCCGAATCGCCCGGATCACGTCGAGGCCGCCGATGTCCGGCATCCGCAAGTCGACCATCGCCACGTCGGCCCGGCGCGTCTGAAGCTGCGCGATCGCCTGGCGTCCGCCCGAGCACGCGACGACGTCGAAGCCCGCGCGCTCGCCAAAACGGGTAATCACGTCGAGAATCCCCTGCTCGTCGTCAACGACCACGAGCGACGGACGCTGTCGGGTCATGCGTACTCCTTTGATACCGCGCGGACCGCGGCCCGGATGGCTCTCAGCTGAAAGGGCGGGGCAATCACGGCGCCGGCCTGACCGCGCCCGAACCGCTCCACGTCGCCGTCGTCGGCGGAGAGGGACATGAGCACCAGGGGAATCGCGGCCGTTTCGGTCCGCAGCGTGCGCCACCCCGGAAGGTCCGCCGCGATGATCCCGCGATCGACAAAAGCGGCCTGCAACGAGCCGGCCCGGTAGACGGCCATGGCCTCCGTGCTCGACGCCGCCGGCACGGCTTCGCAGCCCCACCCCGCCAGTGCCGCGCACACGAAGTCGCGTTCTCCCTGGTCGGAGTGCGCGACAAGAATGCGCTCGCGCCCCTGTTCGATGCGTGCGGGCAACAGCAGGGAGAACGTCGTCCCCACCCCCGCCGTGCTCTCGACGGAAATCTGTCCGCCGTGATCCCGGACGATGCCGTAGCAGATGCTGAGGCCGAGCCCGGTGCCTTCCCCGACGTCCCGGGTCGTGAAGAACGGATCGAAGATCCGGGAGAGGTCGGGCGCCTCGATGCCGTGACCCGTATCGGACACGAAGAGCTCGACGGCGGCGGCCGCCTCGTCGTACCGGGTGCCAACGTGCAGCCGTTTGGACGTCCGGCCGCGCATCGCCTGCTCGGCGTTCAAAAGCAGGTTGAGCAGCGCCTGCTGCACCTGGCCGCCGTCCGCCACGACCGAGGGCAATGCGGGGTGGAACTCGGTGATGAGCTCGACGTTGCTGAGGCGGTGCTCGTACGCGCGCAGGGCCAGGACTCTCCCGAACAGGTCGGCCACGTCCTGCGGGGCGCGCGACGCCGCCTGCCGCCGCGCGAATGCGAGCAGGTTGCGGACGATGCGGGCCGCACGCTCTGATTCTTCCGCGATGCGCCGCAGATCCTGCGCGAGTTGCGGCGCGGGCCGCATCGCCCCGGGATCCCCGGCATCGAGCAGTTCTTCCTGCAGAAGCTGCGCGTAGCCGATCACGCTCGTGAGCGGGTTGTTGAGCTCGTGCGCCACGCCGGCCACGAGCTGCCCGATGGCGGACAGCTTCTCGGCCTGCAGCAGCTGCGCCTGCGTGGACTTCAGGCGCTCGAGCGCCGCCATCGAGCGCGCGTTGGCCTGCGCCAGCTCGTCGCTCATCTGCTGCAGCCGCCGCGCGCTGCGGATATCCTCGGTCACGTTCTTCGCGACCTGCACGACCGAGGCCCCGTCGGCGCCGCCGGCCACGGGGAACGTGGTGACGGAGAAGATCTGGCCCTCGGGGCTCGTGACCTCGGCGCGCGTCCCCTCGTTGGCGAGCGCGCGGGTGACGGCGCACGGTCGGGCGACGTGATCGCAGAACCCAATCTCGAGACAGGTGGCGGCACGAAGCGTGCGCACGTCACGATCCAGGTGCGCCGCGAGCGCCGCATTGCCGCGAAGCAGCCCCCCGCGACTGTCGAAGACCGCAATGGGATCGATGATCGCGTCGAAGGTCCGTTCCCATTCCCGCTTCCCCCGGCGAACGACGTCGTGGAGCCGCGCGTTCTGCACGGCCGCCAGGATCTGCGCCGCGACCGTCGCGACGAATCGCTGGTCGGCGGGTCCGAAGCGGCGGGGCGCCGCGGCGCCGAGCGACAGCGTTCCAATGAGGTCGGTTCCGGCCATCATCGGGACGCTCAACGCGCTGCGGACGGCGAGGTCGTCGGTGCAGCCGGGCGGCCGCCCGTCGCGGAGGTCTTCCGCGATATACGGGATGCGGTGCTCGATGACGTAATCGCTCGGGCGCGGCAACGGGCCGTCGACCCACGCCCGCTGCCTGGCGCTGCCGACGAACGCGATTTCCGGAAACTGGTCGTCGTCGTTCCGCAGCCGGATTGATCCTCCGAGCACGTCGAGCGCACGCGTGAGGCACTGCAGCGCGCGGGCGAGCACCTGATCGAGCTCCAGCGAGCCGGCAATCCCATCGGCAATCTCGTTGATCGTCTGCAGCTCCCACACGAGCCGCTGATTGTCGCGGGCCATGCGCCGGCGCTCGACCGCACGGTCGATGGCTGCCAGGAGCTGGCCGCGATCCGAGGATGTCTGCACGAACGCAACCGCCGTCAGGTCGTACGAATGCAGCGCGGCCGGCAGCGACGTGCTCCCCGACATGACGATCACCTCGGCCTGCGGCGCCCGCTCCTTGATGGCACGGATCGCTTCGACCCCGGAGGCCGAGCCAGGCCCCAGCCCGGCGAGCACGACGTCGAACGAGCCGGCCTCGACGCCCTCGTCAATCTCAGCGAAGCAGGTGGCGGATGAGACCCGATAGCCCCGCGCGAGCCCCGCACCCCGGATCACCTGCACGAGGGCGGCGTCGCTATCGACGACCAGCAGCGAGACCGTGTGTGACGTGGTGTGCATGAATCAGCCGTGCCGCACTCTCATCCGCGGCTCGTCCGACTCCCGCAAGAGGCACGCCGTTGCCGCGCGCCCGCCGGCCACCGCGGGATGAGCCGTCTGGTGATGAACTTACAGCTGGACGAGCGGGCGGGCGGGCCCGGCCGGCGGGTCCGGCGTTTCACCAGTGGAACAGGCGCTGGTGCAGCGGTGGAACAGGAGGGATGCGCGGGTCAGCCTTCGATGCCGTACTTCTTCATCATCCGCCACATGGTCGTTCGGCTCACCTGCAGCTCACGCGCGGCAGCGCCGATCTCCCCGCTGTGGCGCGCGAGCGTTGCGGCGATCGTGTCCTTGTCGGCTCGTTCGCGCGCCGCCGCCACCGATCCCTCGGACGCCGCCGGGGGCGCGTGCGGCGCGACCACTTCTTCCGGAAGGTCCTCCGGCCTCAGGTCGGGTCCCCGCGCAACCGCCACCGCGCGCTGGATGATGTGCTCCAGCTGGCGCACGTTGCCCGGGTAGTCGTAGGCCGAGAGCAGTGTCCATGCGTCCTCGCCGCAGCGCTCCACGCCGGCGGCGGCGCCGTAGCGTCCCACGAAGTGATCGACGAGCAGGCGCAGGTCCCCGCCGCGCTCACGCAGCGGCGCCAGGTGCACGCGGTGCACGTGCAGGCGGTAGTAGAGATCGCTGCGGAACTCCCCCGCCTCGATCGCGGCTTTGAGGTCGACGTTGGTGGCGGCGACGAACCGCACGTCCACCCGCCGGCTGTCGTTTTCCCCGATGCGGCGCACTTCCCCGGTGTCGACCGCCCGCAGCAGCTTGGCCTGGAGCGGCTTCGGCATCGCGCCGATCTCGTCGAGCAACAGCGTGCCGCCCGAGGCATGCTCGATGAGGCCGGGCCTCGTCGCGGCAGCCCCCGTGAAGGCTCCCCTGGCGTGGCCGAACAGCTCGTTTTCGAGGAGTGACTCCGTGAGCGCGGCGCAGTTCAGCGCCACGAACGGACGCTCGCGCCTGGGACTGCCCGCGTGGATCGCTCGCGCCGCGAGCTCTTTTCCGGTGCCCGTCTCACCGGTGATCAGCACGGTACCGGGTGCCGGCGCCGCTCGCACGATCCACTCCTTCGCCTGTGCCATCGCCGGGCTCGTGCCGATGAGCGCCTCGAGGGAACCCGACGGGCGGATGTGGCGCTGGAGCAGATCCACCTGCCGCGCGAGCTGCCTGCGATCGCCCGCGGCACGAACCCGCATGAGGAGCTCTTCGCGGAAGAAGGGCTTCTGCACGAAGTCGACGGCTCCGAGCTTCATCGCCTCGACGGCGGTGTTGACGGTCCCGAAGGCGGTCATGATGATGAACGCCGAGTCGACCCGGCTCTCCCTCAGCTTGAGGAGCAGGTCCAGTCCCGAGAGTCCCGGCATGCGCATGTCGCAAAGGATGACGTCGAACGCACT
>JALZOC010000412.1 GCA_030857365.1 Acidobacteriota bacterium | reverse complement strand
GCTCCCAGGACGGCAAGCTTTTCTGCCTCGGATGACGTCGAGGGCTTCGCCGGCGCGGTATCTCGTGAGCTGCGCGTTCGGTGTCGCGGCCGCGGCCGGCCTTGCAGCAGCCGTCCAGCCGGAGACCAGGCCGCCCCTTGTGAATCGGGTGATGCAGCTGACGCGGGAATCGCCGTGGACGCTCGTCGCATCGGTGCCGCTCACCTTCACGGCCCATCACCCTCAGGGCCTCGTCAAGATCGGCGACACGTTCTTCCTTTCCTCGGTGGAGGTCAAGGTGCCGGCGCGGCGGCTGGCAGTGCCCACCGGCGGTCTGGATCGAGACCCTGGGGAAGGGGTTGGCCACCTGTTCACGTTCGACGGCGCCGGAAAGCTTCTTGCCGACCTGAGACTCGGGGAGGGAACGGTCTATCACCCCGGCGGCCTCGATTACGACGGCAGGCATCTCTGGGTGCCGGTCGCCGAATACCGGCCGAACAGCCGATCCATCATCTACCGCGTGGATCCCGGGGACTTGCAGGCCACGGAAATCCTGCGGTTCGCGGATCACATCGGCGCCCTCGTTCACAACACGGACGGTCGCACGCTGCACGGCGTCAGCTGGGGATCGCGGCGCTTCTACCGCTGGACGCTCGGCGCGAACGGAGCGGTGACGAACCTCGGCGTGCCCCCTGAGCAGCTGCGCACGCTCAACACCTCTCATTACGTGGACTACCAGGACTGCAAGTACGCGGGCGCGCACAGGATGCTCTGCACCGGAGTCACCGAACTGCGCCCGACGCGGGAGGCACCCCCATTCCGTCTCGGCGGCGTCGATTTGATCGATCTGCGCGATGGGCGCCCGGCGCACCAGGTGCCCGTTCCGCTCTGGACGCCAGCGGGGCTCGACATGACGCACAACCCTGTCTGGCTGGAGCCGACCGCCACGGGACTGCGTGGGTACTTCATGCCGGAGGACGGCAGGGCCACGCTCTACATTTACGACGTGGCATTTAACTAGGGGTTGGGGATTGGGGATTGGGGATTGCGGATTGCGGATTCGCCCGCCTTCGCTCGCTGGTGATCTCTGGCGAGCTATGGCGAGGTCGCGCCATAGCCGCTTCGCGGCGTAGGCGGAGGGCTCGGGCGCTCGGACTTGGGGGCTTACAGTAAGGAATGGATCAGCATGCGCTCGCCGTCGGGTTTCTCTGGTTCCTGGCGTTCCTGTTTTCGACGACGGTGCACGAGGCCATGCACGCGCTCGCGGCGCTCCGCGGAGGGGATCCAACGGCGTATCATGGCGGGCAGGTCTCGCTCTCGCCCGTTCCTCACGTCCGGAGGGAACCGATCGGTATGCTGGTGGTCCCGCTGCTGACGGCCCTGACGCAGGGCTGGGCTATCGGTTGGGCGAGCACTCCTTATGATCCACGGTGGGCTGCGCACTACCCTCGGCGCGCGGCGCTGATGGCGGCCGCCGGGCCCGCCGGAAACCTGGCCATTGCCGCGGTTGCCTTCACGCTGATCAAGATCGGCCTCGTCGCGGGGTGGTTCATCGCGCCCGACTCTGTATCCTTCCAGCACCTGGTGGCGTCTCCGATCGGAGACGGGCAGACGTTCATCGGAGAAATGCTGTCGATCTTCCTGACGCTGAACGTGCTGCTCTGCGCCTTCAACCTGATCCCGCTTCCGCCGCTCGACGGCGCGGCCGTCATAGGCTTGTTTGTGCCCGAAGGCACCGCGGTGAAGCTCCAGCAGCTCAGTTACTCGCCGATGTTCCAGATCGCGGGGCTCGTCGTCGCCTGGCGGGTTTTTCCCTCCATCGTCGGCCCACTCTTCAGTCTTGTCCTCGGTGCCGTCCATCCGGGGCTCGGCTACTCGTAGGAGAGTGCCCAGGAGCCACGAACCCGACTTTCGCGCCCCCGATCCCCGATCCTCGATCCCCCCCGAGTTAGTCGAGCATCCCCTCACGCCCGGGCTCCGGCAGCCAGAAGCTGGCGATGAAGCCGGTGCCATAGACGAGCAGCGCCACGAGCGCAGCCGCATAGGCCATGTGGTGACTCGCGGAAGGGCCGGGCATGATGCCCGCGAGGCTCGTCGTGAGCAGCGCCGCCGATGTCCCGATCATGCGCCCGCCGACGTTTGCGGCGAAGCTCTCGCCCGTGCCCCGCAGGTGCGTCGGGTACACCTTGGGCATGTAGTTGCCCCAGAAGCTGAACTGCGCGATGGTGAAGAGGCCCGCGAAGAAAATGCCCCACTTGGCCCAGACGAGCGGCTCGTTCGGGGCGAGGAAGAAGACGAGAGGCACCACGATCAAGCCGGGCACCTGGAACATGTGGAACAGCGAGCGCCGGCTGATGAGCCGCACCGCGAGCAGGGCCAGGAGAATCCGGCCGGCCAACCCGCCAAACTCCTGGAACGACTGCACGGCGCTGACCGCCTGCTGCCGCGCCGCCGGTGAAAGCGTCCGGACGTCCTCCAGTCCGGGAGTAATCTGCTGGGGCATCTGCTGGATGGCGCCGAAGGCCGCGCCGAAGCTGCACGCGAACATGATCGTCGTCACGATGGTGGTCCGCCGGAATCGCGGCGTGAACAGCTCCGCGATGCTCGGACGCTTGAGCGTGCCTGCCGCCTTCTTCGTGAGCCACACGGGGGACTCCGGCAGGAACGGGCGGATGATGATGAGCGGAATCGCCGGGATGACGCCCGACATGAGCGTGTAGCGCCAGGGCTCGTGGCCCCCGTAAATCTCCGGCAGGCTGCCTGCGTTGCTCGCGATGAGGTAGTACATGCCCGTCACCATGAGACCGCCGATGGATCCGAACGCCTGGGTCCATCCGAGCACCCGCTCGCGCTGTTTCGCATCGCTGAAGAGCTCCGCGAGCCATGCGGTCGCGGCAACGAACTCCACGCATACGCCGATGAACGTCGTGCTGCGCAGCAGCAGGAGCATCGGCAGGCTCGTCGCGAAGCCCGCGGCAAAGGCCGAGAATGCGTAGATGAGAATGCTCCACGTGAGCACCCGCCGCCGCCCGAGCACGTCGGTCAAATAGCCGCCCAGGAGGCCGAACACCCCGCCGCAGACGGCGGGCACGTAGAACAGCAGGCCGAGCCACCGTCTGTACTCCGGTGTGCCGAACTCGAGCCCCCCGAGCTGTGTCAGCGCGGGCCTATTGATCAGGGGGAACATCAGCAGCTCGTACGTGTCGAACGCGAAGCCAATCGCGGCGATGACGCAGATGAGCCACTGAATCGGTGTGAGACGGTTCGCAGTCTGCATAGTCTGGGCTGCCCACAGTGATACTTGGCGGCGGGTCGCTGCTGTCTCGTGTCGCGTTTCGCGATGGTAGAGTCTACTGCAGATGGTTCCGTTCGATTTTCAACTGCGCACACGTATCGTTTTCGGACAGGGCACCTTTGAGCGGCTCGGTCAGCTCGCCCGGGGCCTCGGCTTCAAGCGCACGCTGCTCGTGGCGGACGCCGGCATTCTTCAGGCCGGCTACGTGGCGGAGGCGCTGCGCCTGCTCGAAGCAGGGAGCATCGAGGCAATCCCGTTTCATGCATTCGGCCAGAATCCGGACGCCACGATGGTCGAGGCCGGCCGCCGGTTCGCCGAACCCCTCCGGATCGATTCCGTCGTGGGACTCGGGGGCGGCAGCTCGATTGATTGTGCCCGGGGGATCAACTTCCTGCTCACCAATGGCGGAACCATTGCCGACTACCAGGGGTACGGCAAGGCAACGACCCCCCTGCTCCCGATGATCGCCGTCCCGACCACCGCCGGCACGGGCAGTGAAGCCCAGAGCTACGCCGTCATCGCGGACGCGGCCACGCATATGAAGATGGCCTGCGGCGATCCGTCGGCCGCCGCGC
>JALZOC010000411.1 GCA_030857365.1 Acidobacteriota bacterium | reverse complement strand
TTGTGATGACGCCGCCCGAGGGTGTGTATTTGACGGCGTTGTCGAGCAGATTCGCGACCACCTGCCGCATCCGGTTGCGATCCACAAGAATGGACAGTTCGCCGCTGCTCGCGGCCTCGATCCGCACGCCGCGCTGCTCCGCGAGGTCTTCATAGAGATCGACGCTCTGCCGGATGAGGTCGCTCAGGTCCGTGGGTTCACGCCGCAGCGACATCGTGCCCGTCTCGGCCTCGGAGATATCCATCAGGGTATTGAGCATGGCGACGACCCGATCGGACTCCTCGAGGCAGTCGGCCAGCGCCTCCTTGAGCACCACGGGGTCGGTCGACGACAAAGCGCTCTCGGCCGTTGCCCGCAGACGTGCCATCGGCGTCCTCAGGTCGTGCGCGACATTGTCGAGCGCGCCGCGCATGCCCCCGACCACCGCGTCGATCCGGTCGAGCATCGCGTTGACGAGCGCGCTGAGGTCGCCGAGCGCGTCGGACGTGTCGGTGGCAGGGACGCGTCTGTCGGTCCGTCCGGTGCGCATGATCTCGCGAACCGTGTCGGACAGCGTTCGAACGGGCTGGAGCGCCGACCACGTGAGCAGCGCGCCGCCGCCGAGCGCGGTCACGAGCAGGACGATGAGATCGATGAGGAGAAAACCGCGAAACTGCCGCAGGAGCTCCTCGCGGCGCGCCGTGCTCTTGCCGACTTGGAAGAGCGTTCCGTCGGGCAGACGAATGGAGGCGACCTCGAGATCGCCGGCGGCAGTCCCGGTACGGAGGGTCGCCCATGTCTGCTGTCCGCTCAGCGCGGGTGTTGACAGCTGGGAGAAGTCGAACCGCCGCCATGCCTCAGGCATGCTCAGCACGACGACGTCCTGTCTGGAGCCGACCGTCCGGACGAACAGGGGACCCGGCTCGGCCGCGAGCTGCACCTCCTGGATTTCCCGCTCCAGTGCGGTCACGCCTCCCCGAACGTACGCGCTCGCGAACTGCACGATGGTGGTCTGGAGGGTTTCGCGATCGTACTGACGCAGCGATGCCGCGAGGAGCAGGTAGGTCAGCGCGATGATCGCCAGGGAGCTGGCGACGAAAACAACCGCGTACCACAGCGCCAGGCGGAAACCCAGCGTGTGACGCAGCCGTTCACGCCACCTTGAGAACATAGCCGATCCCTCGCATCGTGTGGATCATCCGGGGCTCGAACCCCTTGTCGATCTTCTCACGGAGGCGGAACACGAGCACGTCGACCACATTGGTGCGCGGATCAAAGCTGTAGTCCCACACGTGCGACAGGATCATCGTCTTCGAGACCACCCGGCCGGCGTTCCGCATCAGGTATTCGAGGAGCGCGAACTCGCGCGCGCGGAGCTCGATCTCATGCCCCTGCCGCGTCGCACGCCGCGCCATCAGATCGAGGGTCAGGTCGCCGACGGTGAGATGGGTGGAGGACGACGCGCCAGTCGCCCGGCGGATCAGCGCCTGGACGCGCGCAAGCAGCTCCGGAAATGCAAATGGCTTGGTCAGGTAATCGTCGCCGCCGGTTTCAAGCCCCTTCACGCGGTCGTCGACGGTGTGTTTGGCGCTCAGGATGAGCACGGGGGTCCGCAGGTCCCGGCGGCGCATCGCGGCGATCACGCCGAGCCCGTCCAGCTTCGGGAGCATCAGGTCGACAATCGCGACGTCGTACTCACCGCTCGACGCGAGCTCGAGACCAGATTCGCCGTCGGCCGCGTGGTCCACGGCAAACCCCGCCTCGCGCAGCCCCCTCGCCACGAACTCCGCGATTGTCTGGTCGTCCTCGATGATGACCGCACGCATGGCGATTGGGGGACCTTGAACTGCAGTGTTTCCGCCTTCGCCGCTGGAGCGGCTACGGGCCAGCCGCGGCACAGCCCGCGCGAGCCTGGAGCGGGCGGAGGCGGGCGAACTGCAGCGTTCGAACTTCAGACTTGCACTATAGCCGAGGACGCACGTGCCCGTGCGCGAGCCCGAGCCAGCGGCTCAACAGGCCCGCGGCCTCGACGGGGGTGCTGCCGTAGAAGGGCATCGTCGCGGCCGACCCGCCGGGGGCGCGCACGATCTGCGCGCGCCACTTGTTGGCGCCGACGCTCGAGACCTCGATTCGATACTCGCGGCCGTTGATCGTTTCTTCGAAGCGATGCTTGTTCACAGTGGGCGCCGTAACGGAGGAGGAATCTGCCAAGGGAGCCGTTAGTCTAGCCTCCTCGTGGCGGCAAACAAGCGAAAGGACCATCGAAGGCGCATCAACAGAGTGCATCGCCGCCTATTGCAGCCGCGATTCGGTCAAAATAAGTACGCGCTGTCGGGCGGTGCACAGGAGATCCACTATTCTTCAACACCTTTTCAACAGGGACGAAACCGGCCCCCGTTTGCTGGCATTTCTCCGCGTTTCGCTGCTTCTCCTCTCGGCAGCTGCCGCGAATTCGGGAGCCGCCCTCGCGGCCGAGTCCGATCTGTACCGGGTGTTCCTCCTCGACGGCTCCGACGTGGTGAGCTACGGAGAGTTTTCGCGGGTAGCCGATCGTGTCGTGCTGTCGATTCCTGTCGGCGAGTTGAAGGATCCGCCCCCGCTCGAGCTCGTGAGCATTCCGCAGTCGGCCGTGGACTGGGAGCGGACGGAGCGCTACTCGGAGAGCGTCCGGGCGCGGCGTTTCGGAGAAACACGCGGCGAAGCCGAGTTCGCCCTGCTCAGCGCGCGGGTCGTCGAAGCGCTCAACATGATCTCCCTCACCGACGATCCGGCTCGCCGGCTGGCTATGGCGCTGGAGGCGCGGCAGAATCTCGTGCGGTGGCCGGCGGAGAATTTCGGCTATCGCGGGGACGAGGTGGCACAGCTCAGCACGATGCTGGACGAGGTGATATCCGAGCTGCGCGTGGCCGCCGGAGAAACCAACCGCGTGAGCCTTGTGGCGAGCACGCGCCCTCCCACCGAAGCGCTGCTCCCTCCGCCGGATCTGCGCGGGACGCTGGAAGGCGCCATGGCGGTGGCGCGCATCACGACCGACCCGGACGAGCGCATGTCGCTGCTGCAATCGATTGCGAGGGCACTTGAGGTAGCTCCACGTGAAGCAGGTTGGGCAGCTGCCCTTTCAGCCCGCGCCGCGAGCGATCTCGCCGCCGAACTTCGAATAGAGAAGGCGTACGCCCTGCTGTCCGGCTCCACGCTGTCGTCGGCGAGCGTGCGTGCCGCGCGCGGGGATCTCCGCGGCGTCCAGGAGCTCGTCGAAGCCGTGCTCACAGCCGACGATCGGCTGGGGCGGAGGCGGCCGCAACACACGTCAGCGTTGCTCGGGGCGCTCGACTGGCGCCTGGGCGAAGCGGCACGCGTGCGCCTGGCGCGCGACGCGTGGGCCGCACGGCAGGCCGCGTTCAAGACCTACCGCCGGGCGATCGACAGAGCGGTGCAGGAACTGCGGGACGCGAAGAAGTGGCTGACCGCGATTCGGGAACGGTCCGGTCCCTCCCCGCTCGTGTTGCCCCGCATGGAACAGCGGCTCGTGATGGGCCGGCAGATGCTCGGGGGGATTTCCCCCCCGCCGGAGGTCGACGGAGCGCATGGCTTGTATCGGGCCGCATTCCAGATGGCGTCCAGAGCGGCCACGTCGAGGCGGAACGCGGTATCATCGAACGACACACAGCTCGAATGGGACGCCGCATCGGCAGCGGCCGGTGCGCTGATGCTGCTCGAGCGCGCCACAGAGGAACTCGGCAGGCGAACGTCCCCACCCCCCACGTTTTGATCACTCCACGGATCACCCGCCTGCTGCGTGTCCCTGACCTGCAGGCGCTGCACGCAACGATCGCTCGGTGTGTATTCGCCGCGGGCGACGGCCAGGCGCCGGAT
>JALZOC010000410.1 GCA_030857365.1 Acidobacteriota bacterium | reverse complement strand
AGCCGACGGAACTCGTCGCCACCGTCGCCAGTCTCGCCCGCCGGCCCGGGCGCAGGTAAGTTTTTCGCCCGACCCGGTTTTCTTTGTCGGCAGCGGGCTGAACGTTGAGATGTGCGACGGGACATGTCCTCAACGATCCGAGGAGCGAGGTCAGCGTCCCATTTTGGCTGTGTCGATGACCTGCGCCGTCCGCGCGAGCAGTTCACGGGCGTAATCCTTGGTGCGCTCTCGCTCTCCGCGTCGCCGTGCTGCGACGCACTCCCTGAGCAAAATCCTCGTGTTGTCACTCTTGAGACGCTTCAAGCCGCTCCGTTTCTGCCCTGGACGTTTCCTTGCCCTTATAGCGCTCCCGATTTTCCTGGACAGGCGATTTTTAGACTGACCCGATAGAGTCGTCCAGGAAAGAACGATGGCAAAGGGACGACAGCGCCGGAGCGCCGGGGCGCCGGAGGAAGCCCGCATCAGCGCGTGTCCCCCGCGAGTTTACCGAAGATCCCTTATCAGGACCCGCGCTCCCCTTCCACAGCCGGGTCACTCTGCTGTAGACTTCCTGCCGTCCTCCCTCGCCTTTGCGGCGCTCGCAGATTGGAGCTTTATGAAGAAGACTGTCCTGTCCGGAATCCTGGTCATCGCGCTGTCCGTTATCGGCGCGCAAAGCGCCGTCGCGCAAACGTCGGCGTTTATGCTGGTCCCCGGCATTCCAGGCGATTCGACACAGGAGCGTCATGCCGACTGGATCGAGGTGTTCTCGATCACCCAGACCTTCAGCAGCGCGAACAAGGTGAGCGCCTGCGCGGTCGTGGCCGCGAAAGGCCTCGACCGATCGGGACCGCTGCTCTGGGCAGCAGCCGCGACGGGCCAGATTTTTCCGGAGATTCGCATCGACATCCTCAAGGCCGGCGGAGCGCAGCAGCGCTTCTACGAGCTCACTCTCACGAATGCGCATGTCTCCGCTATCACGTCGACGCCGAGCGCTTTTACCGAGCAACTAACGTTGATCGGCACGTCGGCGACGCTGCGGTACTTTCCTCAGAACGCCGATGGCGGCCTCGGTACGCCGATCGCGTCCACGGTGAACTGCAAGTAGCGTCAAGCCACGCGTGGCACGGATGCCACGGATCAGAGGGCTGAAACGATCCGCGAGATCCGTGTCATCGGTGGCTGAGAACTCATTCCGCGGCTCAAGGGGTCAGTCCTGCGACCGCCCCCGCACCTTCATGAGGTTGGCGAACACGAACTTTGCCGCCGACTTGCCGATCTGGTGCGCGGGCAGCTGGTCGAATCGGTAGTGGATGCCCCCATAAATCGAGGATAGCCCGCATTAGGCGCGTGTCCCCCGCGAGTTTACCGAAGATCCCTTATCAGAACCCCGCGGTCCCCTTCCACAACTGGCCATCAGCCGGCCCAGAGGCCGGTCTCAGCTATCCGCCCAGGATCAGCGACGTTCCGACCCCGATTCGCAAGAATCACCCGCCCGTTGACCCGGGGTCTGCTCCCAACCTGAAACACGGAAAGCCACAGACGTCGCCTCCCGGTGAATACTTTCCACCTCCGTTGGATAGTTGAAGCAGGACGATGAATGACGCTGACGCGGTGCGGCAGTGCGTGGCCGGGCAGAAGCAGGCGTTTGAGCACCTGGTACGCCGGTATCAGGCTCGCGCTCTGACGCATGCCCGCACCCTCATCGGGAACGGCGCGGACGCGGCCGACGCCACGCAGGATGCGTTCGTCGACGCCTTCAAGAACCTCGCTCGGTTCGACGTCACGCGCGAGTTCTATCCATGGTTCTACGTGCTGCTTCGCAATCGGTGCACCAGACAGCGCACGCGGGTGGCGACGCGGCTCGAGAGCGCGCCGATTGGGAATCCGCGTGACGGCCGTCGAACTTCTGCCGCGGACACACTCGATCTTCGCACGGCACTCGACCAGCTCGAGCCGCAGGATCGCGAGCTCATCGTGCTGAAGCATCTCGACGGCTGGACCTACGACGAGCTCGCCTCGCGGCTCATGATTCCCAGGGGCACGGTCATGAGCCGCCTGTTCAACGCACGCCGCAAACTGCAGCGGCTGATGTTCGGAGAGACACCGTGAGCCATGACCACTGCGAACGGATCCAGATCGCCGCAATGGCGGCGCTCGACGGGGAAGACCGGCCGCTCGGCCGGGATGAGATCGAGTCGCACGTCGCGGCCTGCGAGATCTGCGCGGCTGCGATGACCCGGCTGACGACGATGCACACGGGGCTATCGGGGCTATCCGACGGTCCACGCACGGCGGACATCTGGCCGGCGGTCCACACGCGAATCACGGACGCCCGGGCAAGCGAGAAGCGCGAACGTCTCGGCATCTGGATGCTCGCTTCGGTCCTGGTCGCCTGGCGGGCAGGTCAGCTCGCCGGTGACTTGCCCGCACCCGTGCTCAATTCGACGATTCTGCTCGCGGCGGCGGTGGCGGTGCTGTGGTGGTTGGCGGGCGATCCGTTCGCCATCAAAGTCTCGTTATCCGAGCTTCGTCAGGAGGGTGCGTCATGAAAGCAGCATCATCGGACTTCATCGCGGGCCAACGGTACGCCTTCGCCACGATGGCGCTCGTCGTCGCGATCCTCAGCTTCGTCAACCTCGCCGGCATCGAGAAAGCCATCCTCGCGATCGTGCTCGCGTCAAAGGCGCTCGGCCGCGACCCTGCGCCTGCGCTCGAGGAGCGCCGCCGATGGGCCATTGCCGGACGCGCGCTTGGCGCCGTGCAAATCCTGCTCGTTGCCGGCGTCGTGCTCCTGAACCTGGATCGGATACCGAAGCTGCTCGAAGTGCTCCGAGCGTTCGCCGATCTGCGCTGACCGTAGGTCGCATGAAGGGCGGACCAGACCCGACTGCTCGACCGCGTATCCGCGTTCTCCCGGACGCGAACGTCCCGCGTCACGACGGTGACGAGCGGCGGCGGCTGGCCGAGCAGCTCCATCGTTGCAAGGTGCACGGCATCGAGCGTACGAACAGGTTCTGCCGGAAAAGGCCGGCGCACCCGAGCGAGCACGATGTCGGTCACAGCGACCACGTAGCAACGACGCTCAAACTGTCGCAGCGCACGCCCTGCCGCACGCTCTTCGGAGGATAGGCCGCATTAGGCGCGTGTCCCCCGCGAGTTTGCCGACGATCCCTTATCAGAACCCGCGCTCCCCTTCCACAGCAGATCCCTGGGGGCAGTACCATCTCGCCGCGGGCCGCGACGCGGACACCCTGCTGAAACATATATGGGCTACGGTTCCACGATGAGTCGGGCGTGCGGGGCAGCCCCGGCGATTTGGCGGGCAATACCGGCTGGGTCAGCGCTGGCGTCGATCACGACGCGCCGAGTTCGCCGTCGCGGCCAGGCTAAGCCCCACCGTCCGCCTCGGCGCCTGCTGCCGCACCGACAACAGCAAGAGCACCGCCGTCAGCCCGTTCAGGGTCACGAGAAAGACCCGTAGTGAATACTGGAGAGGCTAGGAGCCGCAGCGCCTATTCCCCTCTCGAACTATCGTCTCGTACATGGACTTGACGTCGTAGTCGCGCGACGTCACGTACATCTGGAGCAGCTGGTTCGTTGGGTCGAAGTCGCTGCCCGCGAGAATGTCTGTCTGATATTTCTGAGGAGCGGTACTCGACAGCATGTCGAGGAACTGGGCTTCCGAGACCGTGGTTTTCACCGCCATGAGGCAGGGCTGCTGCGTTCGCTCATCGTATGATAGGAAGTTCGGCAGCGTCGTCTGGGTGAATCTGTAGACCGTGTCCTTTCGAAAGACGTGGTATCCCTCTTCCGACGCGGGCGAGGGTTCGATCGATCGCTGGTGGCCGCGAGCGAGCTGAAGGGGGCGGGGAGCCAGACCGGCGATTGGCC
>JALZOC010000409.1 GCA_030857365.1 Acidobacteriota bacterium | reverse complement strand
CATCCAGGAGCATGAGCCGCTCGATGGCCGCACCCAGCGGCGTCGGCTTCCGATGGCGGTTGTGCGGCTCGCCGATCGCCTCGTAGAGCCCTCGGTGCTGCACGTGAAACAGCCGGACCTTCCGGTGCGCGTCGAGGCTGACCGTGGCGTACTTTCGCACGACGAGAGACCCCAAAAAGTCCTGGGTCTTCTGGCCGCGCACGATGTTGCTGAACGCGCAGTACTGACGGACCATGCACACCCCGGAGTGCAGCATCACCGTCACGAGAAACCGGGACTGACGGTCGGTGAAGC
Organism: Acidobacteriota bacterium; assembly: GCA_030857365.1. Taxonomy (GTDB): domain Bacteria; phylum Acidobacteriota; class Vicinamibacteria; order Vicinamibacterales; family 2-12-FULL-66-21; genus JALZOC01. Next base: position 3,580 of record JALZOC010000409.1, on the reverse strand, counting down.
CGAACGGCTTGATGGCGGCGACGCGGTCGTCGAAGGTCACTGGCGCTATCCTCCGGTCAGACTGAGCGCCCGCGCTCGGGTCGATGGGCCGGGCGGCCCCCGGTCATGTCGGCTCATTCGTCATGTTCGAGATGTCGCACGTGCCGGGGCCGTGACCGGTGCAGAGGCCGTTCGCGTCTTCACTTGAGCGAATGATCCGCATGGCTCGGTTGCTCCTTCGGGAGTCCCGCACCTTTGCTCGAGGGCTGTGGCTCGTGTCCGCCACCTGTTGCGGCCACAAAGACCCGCGGGCTGACGGCTGGTCACTTCAATCGTCGAACGCCGAGTCCGGCCGAAACCTTACGGACCGCTCCCCGCACTTTCTGGCCGCCGATCGATGCGGCTTGCTTACGTCTGCAGGGGATGCACACGGAAGGCTTGTCGCAGGCATGAACTGGCCCGCCCGAGGTCATCGCCGGCGAGCGGCTGACCTGGGATTATTTGGAAAGTCGTGGCGCCACCGCCGTTCGCAGCCTGAGGTTCGCGCTCTCCGCGGAGCCGTGGGATCGTCGTCCTGGAGAGGGCGCTACGCGGTGGCGCGGCTGTCAGCGAGCGGACGTCCGGTTCGCCCACTCGACAGACCCCACCATTGCGAACGGCGGCCGACGATGGCATCGTCGCTGCGTAGCCGGCGCGGGCGCCTGTCCGCCAGAGGATGTGGGCGGCACGCATGGGTACGCAGAATTTCTACGGGTCATTCGCAATCGTCGTCATCCGGAACGTCAGTCGATGCTTCAATGGGCAGGCGGCAGCTTCGATCAGCACGCGTTTAACCCGAAGTCGGTCGTGTTCGACGATCCGCGCAAACGTTGGAAAATCGCGTTCGAAGATCGGGGCAGCGCTGTCTAACACGCAAATGGAGCCGACGCGCCGTTGACGGCGGCGGCGCGCGGCTCATTTGCAGACGTTAGGCCGCACACACACAGCTCTCAACACTCATCGCAATTCGAGCCAAACAACGGAGGACCCAAATGACGGAGTCGAGCAACATGGCTACAGTGCGCCGCTTCTATGCCAACCTCGGCTCGCCAGAGGTGCTGGTGGAAGTGCTGTCGCCGACCATCCAGTGGGAGATCACCCCAGGATTTCCGTACGGCGGCGTTTACAACGGAATCGGCGCCGTCTTCAATGACTTCTTCGGCCGCGTCCTCGGAGACTTTGATGACTGGAAGACCGAGATGTCGGAACTGATTGATGCCGACGATCGCGTGATCGGTCGTGGCGCCTATTCCGGTCGGTCCAAATCAACTGGCAAGAGGTTCAGCGCACAGTTCGTCCACGTGTGGACAGTGGCGGGCACCCAGATCGTCCGGCTTCAACAGTGCGCCGACACCGCTCAAGTCAGCGCGGCTTCCAATCCGTAGCCAGAAGGGCGGCGGGACATCTTCGCGTCGACCGACCGGTGGCCGCAGTGAGCAACGGAGTCAGCCGCACCTCTTCGCAAAGCGGCCTAACCAGCGCGTGGAGCCGACGGCGGACAACAGTTGTGGCACAATCCGCGGCATGACGCCGCCGCGGCTCACGCGCGGTCGTTAGGCATCCACGAAGACACGTTTGGCTCGCTCGACGGGTACAATCGAGCGTGCTCATCCCGAATGCGGAGGGAGCGACGATCGACGCGACGAAGTTGCGCGACTACTTGCTCTCGGCGACACATCCGATCGGTCGATTTAAGGCCAGATTCTTCACGGCGCTGGGTTTCGTACCGGAGCGCTGGGAAGAACTCGCGGAAGCGCTCCGCCTCCAGCATCTGACCCAGGGTGGCGAGCCGGTTGCTCCGACGGCTCAGGGCCGAAAATACACGATTCGCGCTATCCTGAATGGACCGACCGGCCAGTCGGCCTTCGTTGTCAGCGTCTGGTTTATCCCGGCTGGTGGCGACGTGCCGCGATTTGTGACCGCATATCCGGGAGAAGGCCTGTGAGCTTCCACACCCTCGATGTCGTCGTGCTGAACACGGACCTTCCAGCTCAGGGTCTGAAGCGTGGCGATCTGGGCGCGGTCGTTGATGTCCACGCGCCCGATGCCATCGAAGTGGAATTTGTGACCGCCTCCGGTCGCACCCAAGCGCTGATCACCCTGCGAGCGAGCGACATCCGGGAGGTGGCCGACGACGATCTGGTCGCCGTTCGTCCGGCCAGCGCGTCCCCCAGGCTGAACGGACGGGTTGATCGTTAACGAAAGTCCGACATGATCGTTTACACCTATTCGGTGTTATTTGGTCCCGGTGATATCTAGGTTGCGTTCGTCGATTTTTCCGAGCAGCGTACTGTAATACACGATGTTCCAAATGCCATCGCCGACCTCTTCGAGGCCGATGTCTTCGCCGCGAAGGACCTGACTCAAGAAAGGTTGTTGGGAGTGGAGCCGGAACGTGCCCGCGCTACTGACACGACGGACTTCCAGGTGCGCAGGATAGGCGGGCGGGGTGATGTGCTCGGGATAAGGACGGGACGACGGCGTCCAGAGCGACGAGGGGGTTCGGTCCCCGATGCCCTCGTGCGGGCGCTCGTCGTTGTAGCGCACCCGGAAGGCGTTGAACCGCCGCTGCTGCGCGCGCAGACTACTCGAGGCGGGGCGGGTGGTCTCGCGCTTCAGTTCGCGATGCATCCGTTCGTGGGTGCCGTTTTCTTGCGGACTGGACGGCAGAATCCGTTGGTGGACGATGCCGAGCTGCATCCACCACACGTTCAGGGCCGACAACCCGTGAATACCGGTCGACGCAAAGGGCGCACCGTTGTCGCTGCGAATCGCTTCGGGCAACCCGACCGCTCGGAAGAGCGTGCGGAATACCGGCTTTGCGCCCGTAGTCGCGACGGAGCGCAGGCCGTGGCAGGCCAGCAGGCTCCGGCTGAAGTGATCCGTGACCGTCAGGGGATAACAGTAGTGCCCGTCACCGGTTCTGAACTGCCCTTTGAAATCCACGGGCCACACCTGATTCGGGCGCTCGGTGTGGAGCGGCGTCGCCCCCGGGTGCGTCCACTTCCGTCGGCGTCGATTCTTGTGGAGCAACGCGTGCCGATCGAGGATCTCATTGAAGGTGCTGCGCGCCGGCCAGGGCCGAGCCGGGTACCTGGTGCGGAGCACCTGCCGGAGCTTCTTGGCGCCCCAGCCGTACTCCTGGCGCGCCTCGACGATCAGCGCCTCCAGGTCAGCGCTCGTCCGGTGGGGACACTGATGCGGGGCGTGACTGCGGTCGGCGAAGCCCGCACCAGCCACCCGACGCTCCATCCATTTGTAGCCCGTCGGTCGGCTCACGCCGTATCGCTCGCAGAGCTCGGTCATCGACCAGTGTCCGCTCTCAAAGTCGCGCACGAAGCGCGCCCGTTCGTCCGACAGATTCGTTTCCATCCAAGGCATCTCCTTGGTGTAAACGATCCTGCCGGACTTGTGTCAACCATCAACCCGGTCTATACCAGGATCGGGCCAAACAGCCGATTCATGTCGTCTGGGGGATCGCCGCAGGGCAGACGACACCCGCTGTAGTGGTCACGGCATATCGGCCCGACCCGACAAGATGGGACGAGACCTGGCAAAGGAG
>JALZOC010000408.1 GCA_030857365.1 Acidobacteriota bacterium | reverse complement strand
TCCCAGGGGAGCCGTTGCTTCGGCCCCTTCGCCGAGCGCGAGCGCCATCGGAATCATGCCGGCGATCATCGCCGCGCTCGTCATCAGCACCGGGCGCATGCGCGCCTGAGCGGCGTGAATCGCCGTCTCCAGTGCCCGCCCACCCTCTCGCCGTGTCTGCTCGGCGAAGGTCACCAGGAGAATCGCGTTCGCCACGGCCACGCCGATGGCCATGATGGCGCCCATGAACGACTGCACGTTCAGCGTCGTTCCCGTGGCCACCAGCATCAGGACCACCCCGGTCAGCACCGCGGGCACGGTGGAGACGACGACGAACGCCAGCCGCAGTGACTGGAAATTGGCCGCGAGCAACAGGAAGATAACGACGACCGCGACGACGAGGCCTGCCGTGATGTTTGTGAACGTTTCGCGCATGGCCGCAATCTGCCCGCGCACGCTGACCGTGGTGCCACGCGGCGGCGTGCCCGCCTGCGCGATGGCCTGGCTCACACGGCCCGCGGTCCTGCCGAGATCCTCGCCGGAGACATTTGCCGTCAGCGTCACCATGCGCTGGCCGTTGACGCGGTCGTACTCGCCGACAATGGTGGCGTTCTCGATGCGCGCCAGATCGCCCAGCAGCGGCTTCGCCGCGCCTCCCCCGGTGACTGGAACCACGCGCAGGTCTTCGAGCGAGGCCATCCGCGGCTGCGGCACCTGCACCTGCACCTGGAACGCGATGCCGGTGCGCGGGTCGGCCCAATAATTCGGCGCCACGAAGCGACTGGACGAGGTCGCGGCCGCAAACGAGCGGCCGACCTGGTCCACCGTGACGCCGAGCTGTCCAGCCATCTGGCGGTTGACGTTCACCTGAATCGCCGGGTAGTCGAGCGTCTGGCCGTACTGCAGGTCACGCAGCGACGAAATCCTGGCGAGCTCCTCCCGCACCTTGGCCGCAAAGGTGCGGCTCGCGGCGAAGTCCGGCCCCATCACCGCGACCTCCACGGGTGTCGGCGCGCCGAAGTTCATGATGCGGCTGACGATGTCGCCGGGCTCGAACGAAAACTGCGCGTCTGGAAACTTGTGTTGGAACACCTGCCGCAGCGTCTCCTGGAAGTCATCGAGGCGTAGCGGCGCCTCCGACTCGAGCGCGACCTGCAACACGCCTTCATGTGATCCGCCGGTCCACAGGAAAATCGTGTTGATGGGATACGACGAAGGCTGGACGCCGACGTAGCCCAACGTGATCGCGACGTTGTTCGGACCGGCAGCCTGTCGAATCTCCTCGAGCACGTCACGGGCCAGCCGTTCCGTCGATTCGAACTTGGTGCCGGCCGGGGCACGGAAGCGCAGCTGAAACTGCTTGCTGCCGCTTGGGGGAAAGATCTCGCGGCCGAGCGTCAATCCGACGGCGACGACGATGCCCGCCGTCACGACCACGTAACCGGCGACGAGCAGCCCACGCGCGGGCGCGAGCCGGTGCAGCAGCGCGCCCAGGCGATCGCGCAGCCGCCCCACCCAGTCGCTGGCAGGCGGTGCGGTTAGCTGCGATCGATGAGTCCCAAGCAGCCAGACCGACAGGATCGGCACCAGCGAGCTCGAGAGCAGGAACGAGGCGATCATCGCGAACCCTACCGAGAGCGACAGCGGGACGAAGAGGGACCGCGACACGCCGGTCATGAAAAAGGACGGCACGAAGACCGCGACGACCGAGAGCATCGCCAGCATCCGCGGTACCACGACCTCGCGGCTGGCGTCGAGCACGGCGCGCGCGACCGGTGCGCCGCGTGCCAAGTGGGTGTGGATGTTCTCGATCGCCACTGTCGCTTCGTCAACCAGAATGCCCACGGCAAGCGCCAGCCCCCCGAGCGTCATGATGTTGATCGTCTGCCCGGCGCCCCATAGGGCGATCACCGCCGCCAGCAGAGCAAACGGAATGGTGACGACGACAATCGCGGAACTGCGCCAGTCGCGCAGAAAGAGCAGCACCATCAGGCCGGTGAGCAGCGCGCCGAGCATGGCTTCCTGCAGCACGGCTTGAAGAGCGGCCGACACATTGGTGGACTGATCGAGCTCGTACGACACCGTGATGTCGTCGGGCACGAGCGCCTGGAAGCGGCTCAGGTTCGCCTTGACCTCGCTGACCACACTCAACGTCGAAGCGTTCGGCCGCTTGGTCACGGGAATGTAGACCGCGCGCCGGCCGTCAACCAGCGCATAGGCGGTGGGGATATCGGTGCTGTCGCTGACCGAGCCGACATCCCGGATCGACACCGGCGTTCCGGCCCCCGTGCGGATCGGCAGCTCGAGGAGATCGTTGATGGTGCCGACGACCGAGTTCATCGGCGAGATGCGGGTTTCGTCGCCGATATTGACGCTCCCCGACGGCATGATGACGTTGCCGGTGGAGACCGCGCGAATCACCTCGTCGGGCGCCATGCCGTATGACCGCAGGCGATCGGGATCCACGCGGATGACGATCGTGCGCTGGCTGCCGCCGAAGGGCGGCGGCGAGGTCAGTCCTGGCAGCGTCGCAAACTGCGGCCGGACGCGGTTGAGCGCGAGATCCTGGATCTCGCCCAGGCTGCGCGTGTCGCTTTTGAACACCAGATAGCCGACCGGTACCGTGCCCGCGTCGAACCGCATGATGAACGGGCCGACGGTGCCCGGCGGCATGAAGGCGCGGGCGCGATTGACGTACCCGATCGTTTGCGCCAGCGCCTCGGACATGTCGGTGCCCGGGTGAAAGGTGAGCTTCAGCAGGGACGTGTTCTGAATGGACTTCGACTCGACGCTCTCGATCCCGTTGACGTAAAGGAAGTGGTACTCATAGTAGTACGTGATGTACCCCTCCATCTGTGCGGGGCTCATGCCGCCGTAGGGCTGGGCCACGTAAATGACGGGGAGATCCAGATCGGGAAAGATGTCGGCGCGCATCCGGCTGACAGCAAACGCCGCCGTCAACGCGACGGCGATCACCGCAACCAGGATCGTGATGGGACGACGAAGCGCAGCACGAATCAACCACATGGCCTATCGAACTCCCCCCGGCGAACGCACGAGATCCACGAACGATGTCAGGCTGCCACGTGCGATTGCTTCAGCCAGGAGCGCTTGCCATACCTCCAGCCGCGCGATCTGATCCTGGTACTCCGCCTGCGCCAGCAGGCTCTGTGTATCGGCGACCTCGACGATGCTGGCCAGGCCGGCTTCGTAGCGGGCACGCGCCTGCGCCTCGCTCTGTTGCGCGGCGGCGAGCTGCACCGGGGTGTTCGCGGCCACGGCCCGGGCCGCGACGACCATCGCGGCGGCCGCCTGTTGCTGGCTCGTCACCATGAGGAGCGCCTCGTCGTGTCGCGCGGACTCGGCGCGAGTCGATGCGGCTGCGGCGGTTCGCCGCGCGCGGAGGCTCGCGAACTCGAAGACGTTCGGAAAGACAACCTGCACGCCGGCGGCCCAGTTCGCGCGCTCGAGCCCCAAACCGTCTAACCTTCCATCAAGGCGGCCGTCCGGATTGGCACCACTGCCGCGCGCGAATACGCTGGATTGCAGATAGAGCCGCGGGCGGAACGTGCGCGCCAGCACGTCTTCCTGCGCACGCGCTACATCGACGGCCGCCTCCCGTACCTTGGCAAGCGGATGGGTACTCGCGAGCTCACGCGGCGGCGTGGCCGCCGGCAGAGTGGCGAGCACACTGGCTGCATTCACGGACACCTGGCCGGCGGTCAGGCCCAGCACCCGCGCCATCGTGATCTGCGACAGGGCAAGCGTTTGCCGCGCCTGGAGAAACCGCGTCTGCGCCGTGGCCCGCTCCGCGTCGGCTCGCGAGGCCTCGGCGCCAGGCCGCAGCTGATTGTCGGCCAGCGTGTGCGCGGCGCGGGCGAGCACGTCGCGTCGCGC
>JALZOC010000041.1 GCA_030857365.1 Acidobacteriota bacterium | reverse complement strand
CCGCGGTTGGAAGCCGGCGAGCTCGGCCCGAACCTCGTAGTCCCCCGGCAGCAGCCCCTGGGCCGAGTAGGTCCCGTCGGCGTCGGTCACGAGCGCCGTTGTGGCATTGGTCGCGGTGTGCTTCAGGGTGACGGTCACCCCCGGCATGACCCCCTGCGAAGCATCCCGCACCGTTCCCGTCAGACTTGCGCGATCAACCTGTGCGATCGCCGGAGCGCTCGAAGCGATAAACGCCAGGGCGAGCACGCCCACAATCCACGAGCGTGAGGTCATCAGGTTCTCCCGTTTGGTTCAATGAGTGTTTGAATGAGTGTTCGAATGCCGCGCCGCAAGCGCCTCGCAGCGAGCGCCAGTATATGGCCGTCACAACAGTAGTCAAGTGTCACCACCGGAGATGTCCGACGCGACAACATGGCGTGACCTCTCTGTAACATTGCGCGACGCTGGTTCAGCTGAGCCGCCGATCAAGACGCCTGAGCGCCGACCGCGACCGATGCTAATGTTCGAGAAAAGACGTGCTCACGCGCCGACACTGCCGCCTGACCCGCTGCCACCGGTCTCCTGATGCGGCATCACGTCCGTGTTGTGAGCCGATGCGCACAGCCATCGTTCGCCAACGCGATGCACAACGAACGAGACGATCGTCGTGCGTGCCGATGGCGCAGCAGCATCTGCGGCCGATTCGTTAGACAGCGTCATGTGCGCGTGGACCACGGCGACCTCGGGCAACAGCAGCTTGACCCTCGGTTCGCCGGTCGCCTCCATCGTGGAGTCGGCGACGCCCGGCAGCCGGGCCGCGTGCCCCTCTCGTATGGACTGCCGGCCGTGCCAGCACAGGCCGGTCTCGTGCACGAAGTCGGCGTCACCATCGAAAAGTGACGCGAGCGCGTCGGGGTCGCGAGCGGTCCACGCCCGTGCGAACATCGCCGGGACGTCCGCCGGCGTCATGTGGTGCCTTGGCGGAACGTCGGCCCACGCCCACCGGCCGTAGAAGCCGACGAACTCGGCCCCGTACTGGTGCAGAATGTCGCCGGCCACGATGCGCTGTTCCCGGCGTTTCGTCAGCACCATGATCACGCACCGACCCGCACGGATATCCTCGACGTGATGCGTGAGGTGCTTGAACTCATCGGTCTCGAGGGCACGAATCACCGTCCGTTGAAACTGCGCGAGGAATCCATGTTCGGCGCCTGTCTTGTCGAGACGATGGAGTCCCTGCTCACCCTGCAGAAGATCGATGTTCTCCTGGTGGAATCCGGCCTGGAGCAACGCGCCGATCGCTTCACGCGCCTTGCTTGCGTCAGTGACAGTCCCGACCACGCGATTGGTCGGGTGTCCGATGAAATCACTTCGATGAGAGCTCATGGCCATGACTCCGTTCAACGGTTCGCGACACTCAAAACGGCTGCCGTGGGGATCGTGACACGAGTGCTGGTCCCGAATCGACGAGGGAAGTTCTACGCCCCGAGACTGCCGCTGTCAAGCCTTCCGCTTGACGCTCGGCCGGGTGCTGGATATGATCCGCCATCGATCACGGATACCGATTTCGTTAATCGCCCTGCGCCGAATTCCTGGGAGTTCCGAGGATGCGGATTTACAGTTCGATCACGGATTCCCGGCCCGGGCACCTGTCCGCCAGCGCCCCGGAGCCCTAGCCAGTGGCGCAGATCTTCCCGCCCTGGTGGAACAAGCTGCCAATCGTCGCCGCCCTCGCGGGTGGCCTTGCTCCGATGCTTGCGATCGCGGGCATCTGGTACTTCTTTTCGCCGTGGTACACGGACGTGGGCTACCGCCCCGTTCAGCCCGTCGCCTACAGCCACAAACTTCACGTCGGCGAGCTGGGTCTGGATTGCCGGTATTGCCACGCTTCGGTCGAGGTGTCTCCCGTGGCGAACCTTCCCCCCACCCAGACCTGCATGAACTGCCATCAGACGGTGAAGAGGGACAGCGAACCGCTCGCGCCGATTCGGGCCAGCGCCGAGAGCGGCCGGCCGATGCGATGGATTCGCGTCCACAAGCTTCCCGACTACGCCTATTTCGCCCACAACGCGCACGTCGCCGCGGGCATCGGCTGCGTCACCTGCCACGGCCGCATCGACGAGATGGACACGGTGACGCAGATGACGCCGCTCAGTATGAGCTGGTGCCTCGACTGCCACCGCGACCCCGGTCCCTACCGACGGCCTGTCTCAGAGGTCACCAACATGAAGTGGACACCTCCCCGGAACACCCAGATCCTGTTGGCGTCGCTCAACCGCGACCGACCGGTCAATCCGCCGACTGACTGCTCAGGGTGCCACCGGTGAGCCGCACCTACTGGCGAAGTCTCGCGCAGGTCGAGGAACGCCCAGAGGCCCGCGCCTTCATCGAGCGCGAGTTCCAGGAAGGCGCCGCCGAGCTTCCTGACGGGGTGACGCGGCGCGACATGATGCTGCTCCTGGGCGCGTCGCTGTCGCTCGCGGGGCTGGCGGGGTGCCGGCGCCCGGTCGAAGAGATTGTCCCCTTCGTCACCGCTCCCGAGGACGCCGTTCCAGGGATCCCCCGCTTCTACGCGACCACCATGCCGTTCCGCCGGAGTGCCTATGGCCTGATCGTCGAAAGCCACGAAGGCCGGCCGACTAAGGTCGAGGGGAACCCCTCGCACCCGTCGACCCTCGGGGCCTCGAGCTCCCGCGTCCAGGCGTCGGTGCTCGGCCTGTACGATCCCGACCGCTCGCAAACGATCCGGCTGAAAGGGGAGCCGAAGTCCGCGAGCGATTTCGTGACGGCCTGGACGCCGCTCTCCGAAGCGCATGCCGCCGCTGGCGGCGCCGGCCTTGCGGTACTCTCTGAGTCCTTCTCCTCTCCAACCCTGGCGCGCCTGGCCGCCGCGCTCCGGGCGCGTTATCCGCGGCTGCAGTGGGTCACCTACGACTCGGTCAGCGACGAAAACCGGCTCGCGGGCCTCCGGGCGGCCACCGGGCGCGACCTCGACCTCGTGCTCCGGCTCGATCAGGCGTCAGTCATCCTTGCCCTCGACGCCGACCCGCTCCTCACCGACCCCGAGATGATTCGGCACGCGCGAGGTTTCGCGGACGGACGGCGCGCGGGTGCCGCCGGTGGCTCAATGAACCGGCTCTACGCGGTCGAAGGGGTCTACTCGCTGACCGGAGCCATGGCGGATCATCGGCTGCGTCTCGAGAGCCGTCAGATCGCCCCGTTCCTCGCCGCCCTCGCGGCGCGCCTTGCTCCGGCCGTGGCCGGCGCCGCGACCGTGGCGGGAGCCGGCGTTCCCGGTGTCGACCCGCGCTGGATCGATGCCCTCGCCAAGGACCTCCTGGCCAATCGCGGCACAGGGTTGATCGTTGCCGGGGAACGCCAGCCCGCCGCCGTCCACGCCGCGGTCTGCGCGCTGAATACATCGCTCGGCAACACCGGCAAGACGGTCAGCTACTACGAGACGAAGGATGCCGCGCTTCCGAGCCTCAGCTCGCTCGGCTCACTCGTCGCCGCAATGAAGGCAGGCGCAGTCCAGACGCTCGTCATCCTGGGTGGCAATCCGGTGTTCGACGCCCCCGCCGATCTCGACTTCGCCGCGGCGATGGCGAAGGTCCCTCACTCGATCGCGCTCGGACACTCGGTCGACGAAACCTCCGCCCGGGCGGAGTGGCATATCCCGCGCGCCCACTACCTCGAATCGTGGGGCGACGCGCGCGCGGCCGGCGGCACGCTCAGCATCGTCCAGCCATTGATCCTTCCCCTGTTCGGCGGACGGACTGCCGTCGAAGTTCTGGGACTGATGGCTGGAGGCAAGGATCGTCCCGGTCACGACATCGTGCAGGAGACGTGGAAGCCGATCCTGGGCGAGGGCGATTTCGACAAGAAGTGGAACCGCGTCCTTCACGACGGATTCCTTGCCGGCAGCGAGCTTCCCGAAGTCGTGGCCGCGGTCACGTCGGACCCCGTTGCGGAGCTCGGCCGCCTCGCCGAAGCCGTGGCCAAGGCGGGCGCTTCGGCGGGGGCGGGAACTCCGGGCGACCTGGAGATCGTGTTCCTCCCGTCCCCCTCGCTTCACGACGGCAGATTCGCCAACGACGGGTGGCTGCAGGAGCTGCCCGACCCGCTGACCAAGCTCACGTGGGACAACCCCGCGCTGATCAGCCCGAAGACCGCCGAGACGCTCGGCCTGACGAGTGAGGACGTCGTTCGTCTCGACTATGCCGGCCGCTCGCTCGAGCTCCCCGTGTGGCTTCTCCCCGGCATGGCGGACGGCGTGGTAGCCCTGACGCTCGGCTATGGCCGTTCGCACGCGGGTCGGATCGGCTCGGGGGTTGGGTTCAACGCGTTCACGGTCCGAAACTCCACCGCACCTGGCTTCGACGGCGGCGTCAAACTCACCAGGCTCGCGCGCCGGTACCCGCTCTCGGCGACCCAGGAGCACGGCAGCATGGAGGGGCGCCCCCTCGTGCGCGAGTCGACCCTGTCCGAGCTTCACGCGCAAGCGGCTGCCAGACCGGCGCCGGCCGAAGGTACGCATGCCCCGGATCCGGATCAAGCCCCGAAGGGCACCGCAAGCGCTCTCGGTGTCTTCCCGGACGACCCGCATCACTTCTCCCTCTGGAAGGAACACACCTACGACCAGGGTCACCAGTGGGGGATGACCATCGACCTGAATGCCTGCATCGGCTGCAACGCGTGCATGACGGCCTGCCAGAGCGAGAACAACGTGCCGGTGGTCGGCAAGGTCCAGGTCGCGAAGGGCCGGGAGATGCACTGGATCCGCGTCGACCGGTACTTCTCCGGTGAACCGTCGGGCAGTCCCGAGATGGTCTTTCAGCCGGTGCCCTGCATGCACTGCGAGGACGCGCCCTGCGAACAAGTCTGCCCCGTGGCCGCGACCGTTCACGACGCGCAGGGCCTCAACGTGATGGTCTACAACAGGTGTATCGGGACGCGCTACTGCTCGAACAACTGCCCCTACAAGGTGCGCCGCTTCAATTTCTTCAACTTCACGAAGGACACGCCCGACATCCTCAAGCTCGCGATGAACCCCGACGTCACGGTGCGTGCGCGAGGCGTCATGGAGAAGTGCACCTACTGCACGCAGCGCATCAACCGGGTGAAGATCGATGCGCGCATGGCCGGGCGCGCCGTTCGGGACGGCGACGTCAAGACGGCCTGCCAGCAGGCCTGCCCGGCCTCGGCCATCGAGTTCGGCGATCTGCGCGACCAATCGAGCCGGGTCGTGAAGGCCAAGGCCGATCCGCGCAACTACGCGCTCCTCGAGGAGCTGAACACGAAGCCGCGGACGACCTATCTGGCCAAAGTGCGTAACCCGAACCCGGACCTGGAGGGCGTTGCATGATCCGGCGGCCGCGGCCTGTCCTGACCGCGCTTGTCTTCACCGCTCTTGTTCCCCTCACCGCCTGCGCGCGCGGCTGCACGTCGAGCCGCCCGCCCATCCACCTCAATCCCAGCATGGACAACCAGCCGAAGGTCCGCCCCCAGACGGCGAGCACGTTCTTCTTCGACGGGCTGTCTATGCGTGAGCCCGTCCCCGGAACGGTTGCAATCGGCGGGCTGAAAGAAGACGAGGCCTTCTTCACCGGAAAGGGAACGGACGGGCAGTTCGTCGCGACGATTCCCGGGCCCGTCCCCGGAACGGGCCCGGAGACCGACGATGCGGCGCGGATCGAGCGAGGCCGTCAGCGCTACGTCATCTACTGCCAGCCGTGCCACGACGCGCGCGGGGACGGCAAGGGGATCCTGTTCCAGCGAGGCAGCGTCCCGACCGCGTCGTTCCACCAGGACACGATCCGGACGTATCCGGACGGGCAGATCTTCGACGTCATCACCAACGGAAAAGGGCTGATGGCCGGCTACCGCTGGCCGATCCCTCCGGCCGACAGATGGGCGATTGTCGCCTACGTACGAGAGCTCCAGCGCAAACGGCCGGCAACCGGCCCGGGCACTCCCGCTTCCGCCGCCGCCTCCGCTAAACCCACGGCGGACAGCAAATGAGGAAGACGCTGCGATGAACGGCGTGATGAACCGCAAGCTGCTGGTCTTTCTCGGCCCCGTTGCCGCGATCATGATGTTCGCCGGGGCAGCCCTGATGGCGTCGTGGCTGATGAACCGCGAGTACCGAGAGCCGTACCGCGCCCCGTCCACCGCCGCCGATCCCACGCCCCGCGCGCAGGGACTCGCCGCCGAGGGTGCCGAGGCGGAGAGCACGGCGCGCGCAAAGCCCTACGTGGAAGCCGAATACCGACGGTTCCCTGTGGTCGGAAGCCGGGTCGCCATCTGGGCGGTCGCGCAGCTGCACCTGCTGTTTGCGGCCTTCGTCCTCGCCGTCCCCATCTTCGCGTTGATCATCGAGGCGATCGGCTACAAGACGGGAGACATGCGATACGACCGGCTCGCGCACGAGTTCTCGAAGCTCCTCTCGGTGTCCTTCTCGCTCACCGCGACCTTCGGCGCCGCCCTGACGTTCATGCTCATCATCCTGTATCCGAAGTTCACGAACTACCTGATGAGCGTGTTCTCTCCTACCTTCCTCCCGTATGTCCTGCTCTTCCTGGCCGAAGCCTTCTTCCTCTACACCTACTACTACGGCTGGGGGAAATTTCATCCGCTGGTGCACCTCGGTCTGGGGCTCGGCCTCAACGTCGTCGGCACGGGCATCATGCTGATCGCCAATTCCTGGCTCACGTTCATGATGTCGCCGCGCGGGATCTCGGACAGCGGCGCGGTCATCTCGGTCGTAGACGCGATCTACAACTACACGTGGATGCCGATCAACGTGCATCGGTTCATCGCCAACGTCGCCTTCGGCGGATCGGTTGCCGCGGCCTACGCGGCCTTCAAGTTCCTGCAGGCGGAGACCGACGAGGAGCGTGCCCACTACGACTGGATGGGATACATCGGGAACTTCATCGCCATCATCGCCTTCCTCCCGCTGCCGTTCGCCGGCTACTGGCTCGCGAAGGAGATCTACGCGTACTCGCAGACGCTCGGGCTCACGATGATGGGGGGAGCCTTCTCGTGGCTCTTCATCATTCAGGCGGTCCTGATCGGGAACCTGTTCCTCGCCGCCAACTACTACCTGTGGCTCGGGATGGGGCGGGTCGCGGGGGCGCAGCCGTTCCAGAGGTTCGTCAAATACCTGCTCGCCGCGATCGTGCTCTGTTTCATGATCTGGGCGACGCCGCGATCGATCATTGCGACGGTCTCCGAGGTTCGGGCGATGGGCGGATCGGCGCACCCGGTCCTGGGCTTTCTCGGTGTCATGTCCGCGAAGAACACCGCCGTGAACATCCTGATCCTCACGACCTTCATGAGCTTCCTCCTCTACCGCCGGACGGGGAAGATCGCAACGGTGGCGTGGGCGAAGACAGGCCACGCGGTGCAGCTCTCGATCTTCGCAGCCGCGGCGATCTTCGTTGTCTTCCTCGGCGTCTACGGATACTTCGTCGAGGCGAGCGTCAGGATCGGTCTCTCGGTGCCCCAGGTCGGCGCGGTACTGCTTGCGATGGTGTCAATCACCGTGATCGACGTCTTTCTCTATCGCCGGCCGAAGAACACGGGCGAGGTGCGCTGGGGAAGGATGCCGGCGATCTCCCAGTACGTGCTGATCTTCATCGCGGTCACCTTCACCTGGCTCATGGGGCTCATGGGTTACGTGCGGTCCGGGCTGCGCCAGCACTGGCATGTCTACGGCGTCATTCGGGACAACTCGGCCGACGCCTTTACGCCCACCCTCGGCTTCGCGACGCAAGTCGTCTCGGTGACGGTGCTCATCTTCTTCGCGCTGATCGGCTTCGTGTTCTGGCTCGCCAGCCTGCACGACCGGCCCGATTTCGAACGCGGGCGGATGTCGTGACGGTACCGGTTGTTGTCCGGATCGGCGCGCTCGTCCTCGCCACGACCGCGTTCTATGGCTATGTCGGCCAGTTGGTGCCGCAGAAGGAAGTGCAGCCGCCCCAGGAAACCGTTCTGAACAGCGACATGACCACCGCCGACATGGCCAAGACCGGCCGCGAGATCATGGCGGGCAAGGGGCTCTGCATCACCTGCCACACGATTGGCAAGAGCGGCGCGCTGCGGTTCCCCGACCTCGACGGGATCGGCGTCCGCGCGGCTACTCGCATCCCGGGGATGAGCGATGTCGACTACCTCGCTCAATCAATGTACGAGCCCGACACCTATATCGTCGAGGGGTTCAACCCGGGAATGCCCGTGATCAACAAGCCCCCGATCGGCCTCACCGATCAGGAGATCCTCACCGTGATAGCCGCCCTGCAGTCTCTTGGCGGCACGCCAACGGTCACGCTGCAGACAACTCACCGCTACTACGCCGGCGCGGGCGCTCCGGCCGGGAAGCCCGTCCCGGCAGCCGCCGAACCCGGCCAACCGCTGCCGCTGACAATCCCCAAGAAGGGCGCTGGAAGCGGGCGGGAAGGAGGGGCGCGATGAACTGGATCGTCGTCATCGCGGTGGCCGCGGCGTTCGCGTTCCTTCGCTTCCGCCAGGTTAATCTGCTGCTCGGAGCCGGCGTCTGGTGGGCCGGGATCTACGCGCTTCTCCGCTTCGGATTCACGGCGCCGATTCCCTCCTCCGTGATCTCGCTCTACATGGGAATCGTGTCGATTGCGATCCTGACGTATGTGACTTCGAGCGAGGAGCGTCGCGAAGAAGTCTCCCGTCCGCTCGTCCGGTTGATGACCGAAAAGCGGTACACACCATTCCTCGTCGCAGTGGTCGTCGCGATCCCGGCGCTGGCAGCGGCGAACGTTTACGTTCAGATGAATGTTCCCCTCGAACCTCCCTTCTTCCCGCGCACCGTCCATCCGGCCTCGCCACCCGAGATCACGGTTCGCGACAAGAAGATCGATCTCGATGCCAGAGAGAATCCGTTCCTGCCACTCGCGAGCTCGAACCCGGACGAGTACCGCAAGCGGGTCGAAAGCGGGCGCCGAACCTACTATCGGAACTGCGTGTTCTGCCACGGCGACACGCTGGCGGGCAACGGCATGTTCGTGCACGGGCTGGACCCGATCCCGACCAACTTCACCGACCAGGGCGCGATCGCGATGTTGCGCGACTCGTTTCTGATGTGGAGGATCTCCAAGGGCGGCCCCGGACTTCCCGAGGAAGGCGGTCCCTGGGACACGGCAATGCCGGCGTGGGAAAAATTCCTGACGGAGGAGGAGATGTGGGAGGCGGTCCTCTTTCTCTACGATTTCACCGGCCAGAAGCCTCGCGCCAAAGAGGAGCACGCGAAGCAATGACGTCGCGCCTCATCAAACCGGGCTCGTTTCTCGGTGCAGGCCTCGTCGTCCTGATCGCCTCGTTGTGTGCCGCGGTGACGGGATCGGCGCGCGCGGCAGCTCAGGACGTCGGTACCGATGCCCAGCGTGAATCGGGCAAGCAGCTCTATCTCAAGTTCTGTTCGCAGTGCCACGGCGAGAAGGGTGACGGGGAGGGCTACGCCACTCCGCACCTGAACCCCAGGCCCCGGGACTTCACGACCGGCAAGTTCAAGGTCCGGTCGACGCCCAACGGCGCGTTGCCCGCCCATCAGGACATCGTCAACATCATCAGGAAGGGCATGCCCTACACCTCGATGCCCGCCTTCACGGCCTTTTCCGACCAGGAAGTGTCGGATCTGGCCTACTTCATCACGACGTTCTCCCCCGACTTCTCGAACCCCGAAAACGCCCCGAAGTCTGTGCCGCTCCCGAGCGCGCCGAGCGCCTCGAATGAGTCGATCGAGCTCGGGAAGAAGCTCTACGACGAGACCGGGTGCGTAAAGTGCCACGGTACGGTTGGTCGCGGCGACGGACCTTCGGCTCCAACGCTGGTGGACGACTTGGGGCATCCGCTACGCCCGGCGGATCTCGCACAGAGCTGGACTTTCCGGGGAGGGTCGTCCCGCGAAGACATCTTCCGGACGATGACCACGGGGTTCAACGGCACGCCCATGCCGGGGTTTCTCGACGCCCAGACGCCCGAGCAACGATGGGCGATCACCGACTACATCGTTTCTCTCTCGGGCAAAAACGGGCCTGCTTATACCAACCTCGTCGTCGCCAGGCACGTCCAGGATCCGATCGACCTTACCAAGGGAGCCGCGAGCTTCGGATCCGCGCCTGCGGCCCGCTTTCCAATCGTCGGACAGATCATGGAGCCTGGGCGCGCGTTCCATCCTCCCACGACCTCCGTAACCGTACAGGCGATCTACGACGCCGAGTCGATCGCCCTTCTCGTTCGATGGCACGACATGAGCGCGCAGAAAACGGGGACGAACGGGCCGTCGCTTCCCGTGCCTCCCGAGGAGGAGGGGTCGGCGCCTGGAGGGGGCCAGGACGCCGGAAAGAGCCCCTTCGGCGAAGCGGAGCTGGCGCCTGGAAGTGCTCAGCAGACCGCCAAAGATCCTTTTGCCGAGCAGGAAGCGCCAGCCGACCAGCCATCCGAATTCTCCGACGCAGTCTCGCTCCAGATTCCGTCGCAAGTGCCGACGAGCGCCCGCAAACCCTACTTCATCTTCGGCGACCCCCAGAACTCGGTAGATCTCTGGTTCTTCGATCTGGCCCGACCCGATCCTCTTCAGTTCACCGGCCGGGGAAGCGGGGACATCGCTGCCAATGATACGGGCGATCTCACCGGTGTCGCCAGCTACGACCAGGGGGAATGGTCGGTCGTCTTCAAGCGGCCGCTTCGCGCTACCTCGGGCGCCCCGTTCCTGCAAGGGCAGTTTCTGCCGATCGCCTTCTCGGTCTGGGACGGGCTCTCGCGCGAGCGTGGCAACCGGCGCGGTCTGACGATTTGGTACTCGCT
>JALZOC010000407.1 GCA_030857365.1 Acidobacteriota bacterium | reverse complement strand
GGTCGAGCGTGCCGCGGCCGGGGTGGAGGTGGTCTACCATATCGCCGCGATCTACCGGCAGGCCGGCCTTCGCGACCAGGTGTACCGCGCGATCAACGCCGCCGCGGTCCGCACGGTGATTGACGCCGCCGCGCGGGCGGGCGCCCGGCGCGTCGTCCACTGCAGCACGGTCGGCGTGCACGGCGACATCGAGCATCCGCCGGCGCGCGAGGATGCGCCGCTCAGGCCGGGCGATATCTATCAGGTGACGAAGCTCGAGGGGGAACGCATCGCTCGTGAGGCGGCCGAAGATACGGGGCTGGAGGTCGTCATCGCGCGTCCCACCGGAATCTACGGCCCGGGCGATCGGCGGCTGCTGAAGCTGTTCCGCGGCGTGGCGCGCCGCCGGTTCGCGATCCTGGGCAGCGGACGCATCTTTTATCATCTGACGTACATCGACGATCTCGTCGCGGGGTTTCGCCTGTGCGCCACCGTGACGGCTGCGGCCGGACGCACCTACATCCTCGCGGGACCGGAAGTGACCACGCTCAACGAGCTCGTCGCGATCGTGGCCGCCGAGGCCGGCGTCGCGCCGCCCCGCCTGCACCTGCCCGTGTGGCCCTTCTGGACGGCGGGTGCGCTGTGCGAAGCCGCCTGCGCGCCTCTCGGGCTCGAGCCTCCACTGTATCGCCGCCGCGTCGACTTCTTCACGAAGAGCCGCAGCTTCGACATCAGCCGCGCGCGTGCGGAGATTGGCTATGCGCCGAAAGTCGGGCTGCGCGAAGGCGTGGCGCGGACGCTGGCGTGGTACCGGGCCCATCGCTGGCTTTAATGGGGACACTCACCTTTACGGTAAGTCGTTGATTTTTCACCACTGTGTCGCCTGTTGCGCGGAGCTTCATGGCGCTTCCGGTGAGTGGCGCGCGGGGCCGTGTCGTGGGCTTGCTCTTTCGGGTCAACAACTTAGCGTTAAGGTGAGTGTCCCCATTAATGGGCTCTAATCAGATGACGCCCATCCCACGCGCCCAGGATCAGCTCTTCGACCGCCGAACGAGCGCGCGGGAGAAGTATGCGTCGCTCGTCGTGGGCCGGCCTGGCTGGAGAGCGCTCCTGGCGCACGAAGCGGTGACGCTGCTGTCCCAACAGGTCCCCGGGGCGCTCGGGCTGGTGCTTCGCAAGGCGCTCTATCCGGTGCTGCTCGGCGCCTGCGGCCGCAACGTCGTCTTCGGACAGAACGTCGTGCTGCGCCACCCGCACAAGATCCGGATTGGCGACAACGTGGTGATCGACGACAACTGTCTTGTCGACGCGAAGGGTGAGACCAACGCCGGGATCACGATCGGAAACGGTGTCTTCGTCGGCCGGAACACGATCCTGTCCTGCAAGAACGGCGACATCGATCTCGCGGACGGCGCGAACGTCGGCTTCAACTGCGAGATCTTTTCCGCGAGCCGGGTGTCCGTCGGGCGCGATACGCTCATCGCCGCGTATTGCTACCTGATTGGCGGCGATCATGCGTTCTCCGATCCGTCGATGCCGATCATCGCCCAGGAGCGCCGCTCGGCGGGGATCACCGTCGGGCACGAGGCGTGGCTTGGCGCGGGCGTCAAGATCCTCGACGGGGTCACCGTCGGCGATCGGGCGATCGTGGGGGCGGCGGCCGTCGTTCGCGAGAGTGTTCCACCCGGCGCGATCGCCGCCGGGATCCCCGCACGGATCCTGGGGCAGCGGGAGGGCACCACGCCGTGAAGCTGAACGTGCTCCAGGTGTGCGATCACCTCGGCTGGGAAGGTTCGCGCATGCACGGCGTGAAGCGGCTCTTCTCGTGGATGATTCCCCGGTTCGATCCCGCGCGCTTCGACGTCTCTCTCGTGAGCCTGCGGCGGAAGGACCTCTCGGAGGAAACGCTGGAGTCGTTCGGCGTGGACATCACGTACCTGCACAAATCGAAGTTCGATCCGGCCACGCTGACGGCGCTGCTCAAGGTGATCGACCGGAAGAAAATCGACGTCCTCCACCTGCACGGGTACGGCGCCACGACGTTCGGGCGCATGGCCGGCGCGATGCGGCGGCTGCCGACGATCCTGCACGAGCACGCGAACCTGACCGACACGCCGTGGTTCCAGAAGGTGGCGGATGCGGCGCTCGAGCCTGTCACCGACATTGCGCTGGCAGTATCCCGGAGCACGGCCGACTTCGTCGTCAACGCGCGCAGAATCCCGGAGCGGAAGGTGAAGGTGGTCTACCTCGGCGTGCCGCTCGAGGAGTTCAGCCGGCCCCGGTCGCCGGAGGACATCCGGAGCGCACGGGAAGAGCTCGGCATTGCGCCGGGGGATTTCGCGGCCGGCACTGTGACGCGGCTCCACGAGTCGAAGGGAAATTCATATCTCGTCGACGCCGCGCGGCAGGTGCTGAATGCCCGTCCGCAGGCGAAGTTCTTCGTCGTGGGCGAGGGGCCCCTTCGGCAGCCGCTCGAACAGCAGGCGCGCGCGCTCGGGATCGGCGAGCGCTTCATTTTCGCCGGGTTTGCACGCGACATCCCGCGGGTCGTATCCGCGTTCGATCTCAGTGTGTTCCCGTCCCTGTGGGAAGGAACGCCGCTCACGGTGTTCGAGGCGCTCGCGATGGGGAAGCCGATCGTCGCCACCGATGCGGACGGACTGACCGACGTGCTGACCCACGAGGGCGACGCGCTCATCGTCGCGCGCCGCGACCCGGCCGCCCTCGCGCACGCGATCGTCCGGGCGATCGATGAACCGGCCACGCGAGCCCGTCTCGGGGCGGCGGCTCAGGCTGCCGGGGCGCAGTACGATATCGCCGCGTTCGTTCGGAAGATGGAACAGCTGTACGAGCTGCTCCACCGCGTCTCGCGTCCCACCCGCAGGCGAGGGGCCCTGCTCGCGGATCTCTCCTTCCTGACCGGCAGGGCGGCCGTATGACGCCCGAAACCGAGGCATCGACAATCGTCGTTCAGCCGCGGCGCTCGGCGCCGGGTCTCGTGCTGGTGACGGCCTTGTTGTGCGTCTACGGCGGCCTGGCGCTGACGGTGGACTTCCCGCGGGCGGCCGTGGGGATCCAGAGCGACGAGGCCACCTACTACATGATGGGTCACAGCCTGGCCGAAGACGGTGACCTCACCTACCACCGCCAGGATCTCGTGCGCGTCTGGCGGGAGTTTCCGTCGGGGCCGTCGGGCTTGTTTCTGAAGCGCGGCCGCGACATTCTCGAGGCGGGGTCGATGTGGCGGCCGCCGTTCGTGTGGACGCGCACGCAGCCCGACCCGGACCAGAGGCGGTTCTTCTACGGAAAGGCGTTCGTCTACCCGCTGTTCGCGGCCCCCTTCGTGCGGCTGTTCGGGACGAACGGCTTTCTCGTCCTGCACGCGCTTCTGCTGGCTCTGGTGGTCTGGTGCAGCTACCTGTTTCTCCACGCCCGCATGAATGCGACGCTCGCCGCGGCGCTGTCCGGCGCGTTCGTGATGGTCTCCGTCGTGCCTGTCTACTTCGTCTGGATTACGCCGGAGCTCTTCAATTTCGCGCTCGGGTTCCTGGCGTATTTCTGCTGGCTATACAAAGAAGTCGAGGACAGGAGCCGGGCGCCGCGCGGAACGCGCTGGCTCTTCGGCGGCGCGAGCGATCTGGTGGCGGCGCTGATTCTCGGCATCGCGACGTTTTCCAAGCTGTCGGGTCTGCTGCTGTTCGTGCCCATGATGGCGTGGTTCGTCTGGCGCCGACGCTGGGGCAGGGGCCTGGCGGCCGGCTTCGTCTTTGCCGGGTGCGCGGGCGGATTGTTCCTGGCGAACATGGCCATCTCCGGCGAGTGGAACTTTCAAGGCGGAGATCGCAGGACCTTCGTGTGGGAGTTCCCGTTCCAGACGGCAGGCTCGACGTTCGAGGTCGGACATCCGATGG
>JALZOC010000406.1 GCA_030857365.1 Acidobacteriota bacterium | reverse complement strand
CGGAACGGGTTTCTGTTGCCCCCGTCGGCCGATGGGCGCGGCTCGGCGAGCGCATCGAGCCGCACGGTCAGATCCTCGTCCGGGGCGGTCGCCGCCGGCCCCTTCGCGCGGACCGGGGGTTTAGACGGCCCGACTGCGGGGACGGCTGGGTTTCCGGACGTCGTCCACCAGAGGAGCAGCGTTCCGACCGCCACCGCCAGCGCGATCAGCAGAGCGGGGCGCGGGCGCCCCCCGTCCGTACGGGTGCCGGCGTCAGGCTCCATCGCGCCCGCTCCGGTAGTAGGTGGCGATCTGGACCGTCACGTTCAGGCTTCGGGTCTCCAGATCCCCCTGGGAGACCTGGACGTTCTCGAGGACGAGAAACTCCGGCGCGGTTTCGAGATCGTGGATGAAGCGGCGGATGTTCCGGTAGTCGCCTGACAGCACCGCCGTATACGTGAACTTGACCAGGCGGCTTTCACGCTGCGGCTGCGGGCTCGAGGTTTCCCGCTCGAGCCTGAGGCCCGCCTTGCGGGCCATCTGTTCGATGCGGCGGAACGTGATCCGGCGCGCTCCGCTCACGTCCGGCGGCAGCACGTCGCCATAGAATTTCTGGAGCTCGATGTCCGCCTGCCCCTTGCCCGCGACCGTCGATCGTGCCGCCGCGTCGTCCCGGCGGGCCGCTGCGAGCGCGGCGGCGGACGCCTGGGCCGCCTGTTCTCCATTGGCGACTTTCTGCGCCAGGGGATACACGACCATGGCGTAGACGGCGAGGTTGATGACGAGCGCGATCGCAATCGGCCAGATGAGCGCCCGCTTCTCCTGGAAGACGCGCCCGACGGGGCTCATTGCGACACCTTCGCGGCAGGTTCTTCGGACGCCGGGGCTTCACGGCTTCCGGTATAGACGCTCTGGAGCGCGACGCGGTACAACCCCTCGTCGGTGCGATCCTGCGTGGCGGGGATGATGTCCTGGAAGGCGCCCGTGGCTTCCAGCCTGTCCATGAACTCGTCGACGTCCTCGATCGAGCGCCCGAGAACGGCCAGGTCGACGCGCGTCACCCCGTCCCTGATGGCGGGGCGCACCGACGTGAGCATGACGTCGGACGGCAGCGTTTCCTCGATCCGGTTGAACAGGGCGGTCCACGAGAATGTTCGCTGATCGATGAGGGCATTCGCCTCGTGGGCAGCCCCGACAATCAGCGCGAGCTCGTCCTTGTCGATCGTGTTGCGGATGCGCCGCGCTTCCGCCGTCAGCCGGACGGCCTCCGCGCGTTCGGCGCCCGTCTGCGACGACAGCTCCGTGTTGTGCTTCGACAGCCTGACGACCTGCACGGCGTTGAGCACTGTAATGGCGAGCACGAGAGCGGCCGCGATCCCGATGGCGACGTGCGCGGCGCGCTCGTTGTAGAAGGGGCGCGTGGCGAGGTTGGTTCGAAGCACTAGGCGACCCGCTCCCTGAGGAGGACGCCGACCGACGGCGCAAGCGCATCGAGCACCTCGGCGCCCGCCCCGATCCGGTCGCGAAGGGCGACCGTCGGGCGGAAGTCCAGCGGTTCCACGGGGCTCCCGACGCGCTGCTCGAGGTCCCGGCGGATGCGCTCGGCCGCCTCTGCTCCACGCGAGGAGGCGCCGGCCAGCACCACTCGCGAGAAGCCTCCCCCGCCGAGGCGATCCTCGTGATACATCGCGGTTTGATGGACGAGGTCCGCGAGGTCGTCCTGCCGCTCGGCGGGCCTGGTCCGGAAGAAAATCACGTCGCGCCCGCGCACCACCGCGACCGTGCCGTAGTCGGCGGCCACGTGCACCAGCAGCCAGTCGGATCCCGCCGATTCGCCGCCGTGCCGCGCGAGCACCGCGTTCACCAGGTTGACGCTGGCGAGGTCCACGATCCCGGGATGCGCGCCGGCCGCCACGCAGGCCGCTTCGTAACTCTCGATCACATCCCGGCGCACGACCGACACCAGGTATTCGCGGCCGCCACCCGGCAGCGTGAAGCCAGGGATCCAGGCAAGCTGCGCGTCCTCGATTCTGAAGGGTGCGGCCTTGCGCACCTGCCAGCGAATCAGCTGGTCCAGATCCTGGACCTTCGCCGGCGTCTTCTCGAAACGCAGCAGCGAGAACTTGGCGACCGTATCGGGGAGCACGAGCGCCAGGCGGCGCGGCCGGGGCGTCACCCCTTCGAGCACGCTGCGGATGGCGGCGGTCAGCGCCATGCCATCGTGCACGTTCACGGCGTTGAGCGCGGGCTCGACGGCGCCGGCCGGCAGGGGCTCGCTCGCGTGCGACGACACGATATGGGCGCCCCCCTGCCTGGCCAGGATCACGGCCGTGACGCGGCGGGCGTCGATCTCCAGCGCGGCCGACGGAGGGCGGCTCGAAAGCCAGCGCGGAAGGGACAGGCTCATTCGACGAACGTCACCTTGTTGATTTCGCGCAGGGTCGTGACACCCTTGAGCACCTGCTCGATCGCGGACTCGCGCAGGAAGCGCATCCCGTCGTCGCGCGCGGCCTTCTTGATTTCGGATGTCGGGCGCTTGCTGAGGATGAGCTCCCGTATCGTGTCGGTCAGATCCAGCAGCTCGCAGATCGCGGTGCGTCCACGATACCCCGTGCCGCCGCACTCCATGCACCCGGCCCCCTCGTAGAACAGCCCGCTGTGCTCGAGCGAGGGATCGAGCGCAGACTCCTCGAGCTGGGCGCGCGTGATCGTCGCGCGACGCTTGCAGTGCACACAGATGTTCCGGACGAGCCGCTGTGCGAGAACGCAGTTCAACGCGGAGACGAACTGGTACGCCTCGACCCCCATGTTCAAAAACCGGCCCAGCACGTCGAGCACGTTGTTGGCGTGGACGGTCGTGAACACGAGGTGGCCGGTAAGCGCGGAGTTGATCGCAATCTGCGCCGTTTCCGCGTCCCGAATCTCCCCGACCATGATCTTGTCGGGGTCGTGGCGCAGAATCGAGCGCAGCCCCCGCGCGAACGTCAGCCCCTTCTTCTCGTTGATCGGGATTTGCGTGATGCCGCGGAGCTGGTACTCGACCGGATCCTCGATCGTGATGATCTTGTCTTCGATTGACTGGATTTCCGAGAGCGCCGCGTACAGCGTCGTCGTCTTGCCGCTGCCGGTCGGTCCGGTCACGAGCACCATGCCGTAAGGTTCGGCGATGTACTTGCGGAACCGGCGCAGCTCCTCTTCGGGAAAACCGAGAATGTCGAGCCGCAGCTCGTGGAACTGCTCGCTGATCGATTCCTTGTCCAGGATGCGGATGACCGCGTCCTCGCCGTGGACGCTCGGCATGATCGACACGCGGAAATCGATCGTCTTCCCCGGCATCCGGAGCTTGAAGCGGCCGTCCTGCGGCACCCGCTTCTCCGCGATGTCGAGCTCCGCCATGACCTTGACGCGCGAAATGATCGTGCTGTGGAACCGCTTGTCGATGGGCCGCATCGCCGGCTGCAGCACCCCGTCGATCCGGTACTTCACGTGGACGGCATCATCCTGCGTCTCGATGTGGATGTCGCTCGCGCGCCGCTGGATCGCGCTGTACAGGGTCGTGTCCACCAGCCGGATGACGGGACTCGAGTCCGCCGACAGCCGATCGACCGTGAGCGAGTCGTCCGCGCCATCGTCCTCGCGCAGGATCTGGAGCTGAAAGCTCTCGGTCGCCTCCTCGAGCACCCGCGTGGAGTTCTCGCTCTTCTTCAGGATCGACTGGATCGCCGAGGGGGTGCCGACGGTGACTTTCAGCGGCGTGGCGAGAAGCACGCCAAGCTCGTCCAGCATCGGGAGGTCCGTCGGGTCCGAGACGACGATGACGAGCGAGTGCCCGTCGCGTCGGTACGGGACGAAGCCGTACCGCAGGGTGAGGTCGGCGGGGATCGTCCGGAACAGGTCGTGATCGATGTTGAA
>JALZOC010000405.1 GCA_030857365.1 Acidobacteriota bacterium | reverse complement strand
CGGTAGCCCAGGTCGAATTGGCCCCAGGACGGAGCGCGCGCGAGGGTGGCGTTCGCCCCAGCCCTCAGCCCCGGGCGGACCCGGGCACTGAGAGCTGAAAGCTGATAGCTGATAGCTGAGAGCTGCCTAGAACATGAACCTTGCGCCGAGCTGAATCCGCCGCGCGTTGAAGGTGGACCCGCTCAGCCGGCCGAAGTTCACGTTCGTCTGTGCGCCGGTGTAGAAATCGAAGGTGGCGCAGTAGTTGATACAGTTCCACTGGTCGGTGTTGAACGCGTTATACAGCTCCACGCGAAGCTGCAGGCGGCGCGTCCCGCCCATCGGCACGTTCTTGAAGAACGAGATGTCCCAGTTGATGAAGCCCGGGCCCTGCAGTTCATCACCCCGCGCATTTCCGAGCCGGAACTGGTCGGACGGCGGAGCGATACACTCCGTCTTGAACTGACGTTCGAACGTCCGTTCACCACGCGGCAGGCGTGGGTCGCAGACAATGTCAGGGCGGCTGCCACCCGCATCGATCGCCCCGGTCCCAGCCAGCGTACCCGTCGGCACGTTCGAGTATCCGTAACCGACGCCCTGCTCGTTGCCGCTGAGCATGCTCGTGATTCCGGAGACCTGCCAGTTGTCGAGGATCGCTTTGACGACGATGTTGTCCCATTTGCGGCTGAGGTTCGGAACCTCATAGGAGTAGTTGATGACGAGCGAGTGTGGCCGACGGCCGGAGGAGGTGTAGTTCCGCGCGCGGTTGTCTGACACGAACGGATCGATCGCGCCCAGATTCTTGTTGACCATCTGGTAGGTGTAGGACGCGCCGACCGACAGTCCGTCGGAGGCGCGGCGGCGATTCACGGAAAACTGCATCGAGTGATAATCGGAGTAGCCCGTGAACTCGCGCTGACCAATGGACCCGTATCCGCGATTCGGGCGCAACAGATCGTTCGGCAGCGGCTGCGCCTGACCACCCGACTCGTTCGTCGGGTCCAGGCTGGAGGTCTGGTAGGCGTAGCCGTACGGCTGGCCGTTGATCTGCCGTGTAATCAGCTGGTCGCGCGCCGCGTTGCCGACGTACGCGACGTCCCCGACCAGCTGCCATCCGATATCCCGCTGGACGCCGAGGCTCCAGTTGTACACCACCGGAGGGACGAACTCCTCGATCCGCCGCACCGCTGTGGGGGTCGCCGTCAGTGGGCTCGCAAGGAGCTCCGTCACGGTCGTGTAGTTGGTCGTGAAGGTCTGGAGGAGCGGCGGCAGCTCGACGAGGTCGAGGATGTTGTCGTCGGAGTACCGGTCGTAGAACACGCCGGCCCCGCCGCGGACGGCGGTCCTGCCGTCGCCCGTCACGTCCCAGGCGAACCCGAGGCGCGGCGCCACCTTGAACGGATTCTTCTGCTGCGGCGTGCCGTCGTAGACGACCATGCCGTTGGTGAAGTTGCCGGAGTTGGGCACGAGGCGCCCCACGTACACGAACGGCAGCACTTCATTCGTGAGCGGGTTTCTTGCCGCCCGGGTGTTGCCGACGCGCGTGGGCT
The DNA here is from genome assembly GCA_030857365.1 of Acidobacteriota bacterium. Taxonomy (GTDB): domain Bacteria; phylum Acidobacteriota; class Vicinamibacteria; order Vicinamibacterales; family 2-12-FULL-66-21; genus JALZOC01. The sequence goes on along the minus strand of JALZOC010000405.1, from coordinate 2,377 downwards.
GGTAGAGAAGCGGCGCCTGCGCGGCGTTGTACTGGCCGGGTTCGAACTGCGCAACCTCGTCCCCCTCGCTCTGGGTGGGGGTGATGTAGTAGAAGCGCACGCCCGCGTCAATCGTGAAGTTCCGCTTCAGACGCCAGTTGTCCTGCACGTAGAACTCGGTATTCATGAACTGCCCGTGCGCATCGGGATGGCCATTGGCCTCCTGATACTGTGTGACCGCCCCGAGGAGAGCGTTGGCGAAGCCGAGATTGGTGTTGAGAGGGTTGGAGCCGTCCACATTGAAGTTCAAGGCGCCGTTGAACGTCGACGACCGCTGCGCGGGGCGGGTCGTGTGCTCGACGAAGATCCCTGTCTTCAGGTTGTGCGCCCCCTTGACCTTCGTCAGGTTCCCCGAGATGTTGAACAGCGTGTTGTACCCGAAGAACGGCCAGCGCGCCTCCACGTTGAACGAACCAATCGTGCCGGGGATCCCGCCGCCGAACGACGCCTGCGGCAGCAGGTTGTCCGGATTCGCCGATGGAAAGAACTGCCTGAAGCCCGGCAGGACCTTGGTGCGATCGTTGTTGTCGATGGCCGCCTGATCGAGCGCGCTCGTGTACTGGTGCGCCCAGTTCACCCCCACGGTGAACTCCGCGAAGGTCGACTGATTGAACGTATGCAGCAGCGTGTTCACGTAGCTGACGGTATCGATTTCGTACTTGCTGGGCTGCTGCGGCCAGCCGGCGCCCGTGGACCCGAGGAACGACACGCCGCCGGCGCGCTTCTCGTAGCCCCACTGGAGGCGCCCGTAGGCGGTCGTCTGCGGCGCGACGTTCCAGTCGACCCGAAGGACCTGGTCGTTGCGCGGCCAGTCCTGGACTGTCTGGAACACGTAGTTGTACTGCCGGCCGCCCGTCGGGTCGTCCGCATTCGGCACCGGAAACAGGTTCAGCAGCGCGGATCCGACGGCGTCGAACCGGCTGGCGGGAATGCGGTTCCCGGCGAAACACGCCGGCCCGCCGGTCGTGGCGGCGCAGTTGCCCGGAAGCAGCGGATCGCGGATGTTCACCCGCCGTCCCTGCGCATCGAACGTCTGCGAGAAGTCACCCCGCCGTTCGAGCTCCGTCGGCATCCGGCGCTGATTCAGCCCACCCGGGTCGGTGCGCTGCAGGAGATCCTGCGAGAAGAAGAAGAACAGCTTGTTTCGATCCCGGTTGAACTTCGTCCCGGGGATCAGAACCGGACCACCGAGCGTCCAGGCCTCGTTGTCGAATTTGTAGAGCGGCGGGTCGCACTGCGCCGCGACGCCGAGGCCGCACTGCTCCCGCCGCCTGAACTCGTTCCCGTTCAGCTTCGTATCGCGCTTGTAGTACGCCGCGCTGCCCCGCCAGTCCTTCGACCCGCTGCGGGTGATCACGGTGATCGTCGCACCCGAGCTCCGGCCGTACTCCGCCTGGAAGTTCGATGTCTGCACCCGCACCTCGGCGATCGAATCTAGCGCGGGGGCCGCGTAGTTGCCACTGTTCGATCCGGTGTCCTTGTTCGTCACGCCGTCGTAGGAGAAGTTGAAGCCGCCGCTGCGGCCGTTGATCGAGAGGCCGCCCATGCTGCCCCAGCCCGGCGCCTCGCGGCTGCTCACGTCGACAACGCCCGGAAGCAGCTTGAGCATGCCGGCGAAATCGCGCCCCTTGAGGGCGATGTCCTCGATGTTCTCCCGCGTAATCAGCCCCGATCTCGCCGCCGTCGTCGTCTGCACCTGCACCGACTCCGCCTGGACGGTGACCGTTTCGGCGACGCCGCCGACTTCCAGCGCGATCGCGCGGAGGCCGACGCGTTCCGTTGAGGCGAGGTCGATCCCCTTCTGCTCATACGTCTTGAAACCCGCGACCGTGACGGTCACGTCGTACTTGCCCGCGAGCAGGTCGGGAAACAGGAACGCCCCGTCCGCGTCGGTCACCGTCTCACGCGTCTGGTTCGTGCCGGCGTTCTTGATTACGACGGTGGCGCCGGGAAGGACGCCGCCGCCGGAGTCGGTGACCGTACCGGAGACCTGGCCGGTCAGGCCCTGTGCTTCGAGCGTGTTGAGGCTCCCGTGCGCAATCAGCGCGACGGCGAGCACGATTCCGCAGAGCGATTTCACCTTGTTACTCCTCCAATAGACGAATGGCCCCAGGGGGGCGCTCAGGATGCAGTCCGCGACGTGCAGCCGGCCGCGCGGACATCAGCACGGTCTATTTGCCCCGCCGTCTGGGCGGGCGACCGAGGGTAAGCGGACCGGCCCACCGAGTCAACGAACATCCAGGTCCGAGCGGCGTTTCGAGCTGACAAATCTAATAAAACGGTTGGAAGCTGAGACAGGTAAACATGTTAGCAGAATAGGCGCCGGGTACGGCTGTGA
>JALZOC010000040.1 GCA_030857365.1 Acidobacteriota bacterium | reverse complement strand
CCAGACCCAGTATGTCGTGGACGGCCTGCCAATGACCGAGAACCGGTCGCCGGCCTTCGCCCCGGACGTCGGCGGCGACGACGTGCACGCGATGAACATTTTGACTGGCGGATTTCCGGCGGAGTACGGACGCAAGCTCGGAGGCGTGATCGAGGTGATCACGACCACGCAGAGCCGGCGCGGCCCCGGGGGCGTCATCGCGACATCGGCGGGGAGCTTCGACACGAAAAGCGTCGATGCGCTCGCGAAACATGGATGGGAAAACACAACCGCCAGCGTCGCGGCCGCGACGGCGGCGACCGATCGGTATCTCGATCCCCCAGTGGAGGCGAACTTCACGAACCGGGGTTCGACGTCGAGCCTGGCCGCGCGCCTCGAGCATGACATCACGAGCTCGGATCGCGCCGGGCTGATTCTGCGCCGCGCGCAGGGGCACTTTCTCGTCCCGAACGAACACGTGCAGGAAACGGCCGGACAGCGGCAGGATCGCAACAACGCTGAAACGGTGGCACAGTTTTCGTACCAGCGACTCGTATCGTCAACCGTCGTCGGCGACATCCGGGGGATGGCCCGCGACGTCTCCGCCGCGCTCTGGTCGAATCCGCTGTCCACGCCGATCGTTGCGGAACAGGACCGTGGCTTCCGCGAGCTGTATTTGAAGGGCACGGTCTCGGCGGCGGTTGGAGTCCACGAACTCAAAGCGGGCGGAGACGTCAGCGTGGGCACGGTCAGGGAGCGCTTCAGGTATCGCATCACCGATCCGGACCTCTTCGATTCCGGCACGCCGTCGGCGTTTGCATTCGACGAACGGCGGCCGAACCGCGAGCAGGCGCTGTTCATCCAGGACCAGGTACGCTCCGGCCCCTGGACGATTGATGCCGGTCTGCGCTGGGATCGTTACCGCCTGGCCGTGGAGGACAGCGCGCTCAGCCCGCGCGTCGCGCTCGCCTGGTCGTGGCCGGCCGCTGATCTCGTGCTCAGGGCGTCGTACGACCGCGCGTTCCAGACACCGGCGTTCGAGAACCTGCTCCTGGCCAGCTCGAACTCCGTCGAGACGCTGGACGACGAGGTCGTCCGGCTGCCAGTGCCGGCGTCCCACGGCAACTTCTACGAGGCGGGCCTGTCGAAAGTGCTGCTCGGCCGCATCCGCATTGACGCCACGCACTTCAGCCGGCAGATGCGCGACGTCGCAGACGACGACGTGCTGCTGAATACGGGCGTGAGCTTTCCCGTGGCGTTCTCGTCGGCCGACATCAGAGGCACCGAACTGAAGCTGGACGTGCCGTCGTGGAGGAGCCTCTCTGGATTCCTCAGCTACTCCCGTCTGCAGGCCGTGGGGACTCTGCCCGCCACCGGCGGCCTGTTCCTGGGCGAGGAGGGGACGGACGTGCTGCAGTCGCGCGAGCGGTTCACCATCTCGCAGGATCAGCGGCATACGCTGCGCGGCCGCGTCAGCCATGCGTTTGCGCCGGGCGGATGGGTCGCGCTCGGGATGTCGTACGGCAGCGGCCTGCCGTTCGAGGATTTTGACGACGACCCGGCGGAAGCCGTCGAGCAGTTCGGAAGCCGGGTTGTGGAACGGGTCGACTTCGAGACGGGGCGCGTGCGTCCGAATCTCTCGCTCGATGTGTCGGCCGGCATCGTCGTGGCACAGAAGGGGCACCAGCGGCTTCAGCTGCAGGCGGAGGTGCGGAACCTCACGAACCGCCTCGACGTGATCAACTTCGCGGGCCTCTTCTCCGGGACCGCCATTGCGGCTCCCCGCGGTGTCGCCGTTCGCCTGCGCGCGGAATTCTGAGTGCGTTTCCGCTGGGTGTGGCCGCCTGGGTCGATGTTCAGGCAAGCCGATCCGTCCGTGTAACACCGTTGTTGCCGGGCCGGCGCGGGGTTCGTGGAATCTGATGCCAGCGACGGGGCGATAGGCTACACTTAGCCGCCAAACTCCGGCGGACGATTCCCAGGCGTCAGCGCCTGGCTACTCGGGACAGATCCATGCCCTACACACTGAACGTCAACGGAAAGTCCACCACGGTCGACGTGCCGGCAGACATGCCGCTGCTGTGGGTGCTCAGGGATGTGCTGGGCCTGAAGGGCACCAAGTACGGGTGCGGCATCGGCCAGTGCGGCGCCTGCATGGTGCACCTGCGCGGCGAAGCCGTCCCGTCGTGCCTCACGGCGGTGGCAAGCGCGGCGGGGGCGCCGATCAAGACGATCGAGGGGCTTTCGGCGGACGCGTCTCACCCGGTGCAGCGCGCGTGGATGGAGATCGACGTGCCCCAGTGCGGCTATTGCCAGGCCGGCCAGATCATGTCGGCGGCGGCGCTCCTTGCCCGCACGCCGAAGGTGACCGACGCGGACATCGACGCGGCGATGAGTGGCAACTTGTGCCGCTGCGCCACGTATCTCCGCATCCGGCAGGCGATTCATCGGGCCGCGGCACTCGGGACGGGGCAGACGTCAACCGAAACAGCGGAACGCTGACGCGGCACTTCAGTGCCGCGCTACGAGTGCGGCGCGGCAGGGCGTGGCGCGGGCTCAACGACGGGCAGGTAGCGCGGCACTTCAGTGCCGCGTCGGGAGTAGTGAAGGACGCACCATGGACACACTGACTGTCAATCGTCGTGCTTTCCTGCGCGTCTCGGCGCTGGCCGGGGGCGGCATGATGCTCGCCGCCTACCTGGAGCCGATCGCGCAGGTGTTCGCGCAGGCGCCACAATCGGCCCCGCCGCCGCTCGTGCCCTCGGCGTTCTTCTCCATCAGCCCCGACGGGGTCGTCACGATCATGGCGAAGAACCCGGAGGTCGGCCAGGGGATCAAGACGTCGCTGCCGATGACGATCGCCGAGGAGCTCGACGTCGACTGGAAAGACGTCAAGATCCAGCAGGCCGATCTCGACGAGGTGAAGTACGGCCGGCAGAACGCGGGCGGCAGCACCGGCACGCCGAACAACTGGGAGGCCCTGCGGCGGGTCGGCGCGGCCGGACGCCAGATGATGATCATGGCGGCGGCGCAGACGTGGGGTGTGCCTGACACGGAGTGCTCCACCGCTCACGGCGTCGTGACGCACCGGGGGAGCGGGCGGACGCTTCCGTACGGAGCCGTGGCCCAGAAGGCGGCGACGCTTTCGCCGCCGGATCCGAGCACCGTCACGCTCAAGGATCCGAAGGACTACCGGATCATCGGCACGCCGATTGGAGGCGTCGACAATCTCGCGATTGTGACAGGCAAGCCGATCTTCAGCATCGATTTCACCCTGCCAGGAATGCTGTCGGCGGTCTTCGAGAAGTGCCCCGTATTCATGGGGAAGGTCGTCAGCGCCAACGTCGACGAGATCAAGGCGCTTCCGGGCGTCCGGCACGCCTTCGTCGTCGAGGGCACGACGGAGCTCCTCGGCCTGCACCCCGGGGTCGCCATCGTCGCCGACTCCTGGTGGCAGGCCCGCACGGCCCGTGCAAAGCTGAAAATCACGTGGGATGAAGGCCCGACCGCATCCCAGAGCAGCGCGGGGTTTGCCGCGCGCGCGCAGGAGCTCTCGAAGCAGCCCGCTCCGATCACGGTGCGGAACGACGGCAACGCCGAGCTCGCGCTGCAGTCAGCCGCCAAAGTGGTGGAAGGGGCCTACGCCTACCCGTTCATCGCGCACGCGCCGCTCGAGCCGCAGAACTGCACCGCGCATTTCCAGAATGGGAAGCTCGAAGTATGGTCCCCGAGCCAGACACCGAACGCGGGCAGGCAGCTGGTCGCAAAAGTGCTCGGGATGCCCGAGGCCGACATCACCGTGCACCAGCTTCGCGGCGGCGGAGGGTTCGGGCGGCGCCTCACGAACGACTACATGGTCGAGGCCGCCTGGATCGCGCGAGTCGCAGGCGCGCCGGTGAAATTGCTCTGGACGCGCGAAGATGACATGCGCCACGACCACTACCGGCCGGGTGGCTTCCACTTCCTGAAGGGTGGGATCGACGCCGCCGGCAAGCTCACGGTCTGGCAGAATCATTTCGTCAGCTTCGGCCAGGGGCAGACATTTGCGTCGCAGGCGAGTGTGCCGCCGGCGCAGTTCCCGGCGAGCTTCGTTCGCGACTTCGCCGTCGTGGCCAGTGTGATGCCGCTCGGGATCCCCACGTTCGCGCTGCGGGCCCCGGGGAGCAATGCCTGGTCGTGGGTCTTCCAGTCCTTCATCGACGAACTTGCGCATGCGGCCGGGAAGGATCCGCTTCAATACCGCCTCGACATCCTCGGTGCCGAGCGCACGAAGACCAACCAGGATGCGGACGGCTTCAACCCCGATCGTGCCCGCGGGGTGCTTCAGCTGGTGAAGGAGAAATCAGGCTGGGGGGCGCGGAAGCTGCCTGCGGGAACCGCAATGGGCGTGGCGTTTCAGTACTCCCATCGCGGGTACTTCGCGGAAGTGGCCGAAGTGCGCGTCGACGCGAGCAACGCCGTCCGGGTGAACAAGGTCTGGGCAGCAGGCGACGTTGGCAGCCAGATCATCAATCCGAGCAATGCCGTCAACCAGGTCCAGGGTGGAATCATCGACGGGCTGAGTCAGTTGATGGGCTATGAAATCACCTTCGAGGCAGGTCGGGCCGTGCAGAGCAATTTCCACGACTTTCCGCCCGTGCGGATGTCGCAGGCGCCGCCCGAAATCGAGGTGCACTTCCTGACGACCAACAACGTGCCGACCGGCCTTGGCGAACCGCCATTACCGCCAATCATTCCGGCGGTGTGCAACGCAATCTTCACCGCGACAGGCAAACGGATCCGCACGCTGCCGCTGGCGAAGAGCGGATACAAGTGGGCATGAGCTGAGTCAACGTGCCACGGGCCAGGTGCAACATGTGCGGCGGGTTAGACAGGAGTCCTACTTCCCGGCAACGACTCCCCACGGGCTGCCGCCCGTTTTGATCTGACGATCGACTTTCCCGGAAGCGACGTCAATCACAGAGACGTCGCCTGACGGGCCGTTGGCCGTGTAGAGCTTCTGTCCATCGGCGCTGATCTCGATCCCCCAGGGCCTCGCGCCGACGTTCTCGATGGTGCGGGTCACCTTGCCGCCGGCCACATCAATCACGGCGACCGAGCGGGCCCGGCCCAGCGACACGAACAGCTGGCGCCCGTCTGGCGACAGGACGCCGCCCATCGGCCTCGGCGCGGTCGGAGTGCCCTCCGTCTTCGGGATCTGCAGCGTCGCTCCGACCTTGTGGGCCGCGACGTCCACCACGCTGACCGTTCCGTCGTTCTCGTTGGTGACGAAGGCCGAGCGCCCATCCGCGGCAAAGACGACGGACCGCGGTCTCGCGCCTGTCTTCATCCGCGCGAGCACCTTGCGGGTCGAAGTATCGACGGCGACCACTTCGTTGTCCGCCTCGCACGTGACCCAGACCTCGCGTCCGTCCGGGGTGACGGTGACCCCCTCCGGTTCCTCGCCGACGGTCACCCGGCTCGTGACGGTGCCGGCCGTGAGATCCAGGATCGACATCTGGGCCGCGTCCTCGTTCGACACATACAGGGTGGTGCCGTCGGGGGAGAGATCGAAGGCCTCGGGATCCTGGCCGCTCGGGTACGTCCGCACGACTTTGTGCGTCGCGAGGTCCACGACGCCGATGCCGTCGGCTGCCCGATCCGCCGGAGGCAGCTTGGACTCGTCGACGCCTGGTCCCGCAATCGGGGAGCCGGAGAGCGCGGTCAGCAGCAGCTTGCCGTCCCGGGAGAGCCGGATGCCTCGCGGGCGTTTCCCGACCGCGATCGTTGCGACCACCTGGCCGCTGTCGGGATCGATCACGACGACGTTGCCGCCGGTCTCGTCGGAGACGTACAGGCGCGTTCCCGAGGTCGAGGCGGCCGTTGCGGGAGCGCCGCCCGACGGCGTGGACTGCGCCTCGGGAGCGTTTGTCGAAGGCGAGTCCGGTCCCGACCCGCGACATCCCGCGGCTGCGACCGACAACAGGATAGTCAGCACGTGGCCCACGGAAGTCAGGTATCGCATCGGCACCTCAGTTGTCGGAGAGCTTTGCCGCGGGTCGCTCGGCGGCGACGCTAAAAGGAGGCCGCTTCGCGGCTCTTCGTCAGCGCTTCGAGGTCGATGCCGGGCACCTTGGCCAGCGCGTCGAAATCGGCAAACGGGCCGTTTTCGTTGCGATACACCACGATCGCCTGCGCGTCCTTCTCCGAGAGCTTGAGCACCGCGGCCAGGTCCTCGGGGGCCGCCCTGTTCACGTTGACCCGGCCGTAGTGGCTCATCAGGTACTCGAGGACGGCATCGAAGTCCTCGTCGCTGCCCTGCGCGCCCCGCTCCACCATCTTGTCGATGACTTCGCCCCACTGGTCTCGCGTGCGGCGGTTCGACAGGATGCGTTCCGGCTCATGACAGGTGCTGCACACCCGTGTGTAGACGGCGGCATTCTTGTCGTCGGCTTGCGCAGACGCCGCTGGCACCGTTTGCTGCGGCGCGGCCTGGCTGATGGGAGCCGCAGACTGACCGGCGCTCACCGCTATGCCCGCCGCGAGTACGCAGGCGGTGGCGCCCGAGGCGGCCAGAAAGGAGCGGGCAACTGCGTGTCTCATGACTGAACCGGTGCGGCCGCTGCGTCCGCCGCCGCTCCCTTTCAATCATAGCGGCTTTGCGTTGTCTGTTCCACGACGCTCGATTACCGGCCGGGTTGCGGCGGGCCCCCCGTCCTCAGTGCTGCGTGGATCGCATGGATGAGGGGGGACATATCCATCGACTTCAGAACGATCGCTGCAGGCTGCACCGCGTCGGCATTCGCGGGCCGCCCCGGCGCTTCCTCCGACGTGAGGATGATGACTGGCACTCCATGCGTTTCGGGGGCGCGCTCCAGCGCTTCGAGCAGGCCAAACCCATCCAGCCCCGGCATCAGACTATCGGTAACCACGAGATCCGGCGGCGATCTGCGCGCTTGTTCAAGGGCCGTCACGCCGTCCTCTGCGGTCTCGACCTCGAATTGCGCCGCGAGTGCCGCCTGCACGATCAGGAGCACGGTTTCGCTGTCGTCGACGAGAAGAATCCGGGCCCGTGGCATGCCGCGGAGCATACCAGCCTTCTCTTCACGTCCTTTCTGGCCAGCCTCCGCTTCGGCTACGGCGGTCCGGTCATCGGACGGCCCTCGGTTTTGAGTTTTGTGTGCCCAAACGGAACTCCCCGCTTTGCCCGTGCCGGCTCGCATTCGGCGGATTGCCCTTTCGTTTCAATGAGTTATGTCGATGATTCCGCCGCATCCCATGGCTGAGTCCTTGCGTAGCTCAGGGGGGCCGGGTCCGCCGGTGTCGTTAGAGCAGGCGTGTGCCGGCTCTGCAGCACCCCGTCCGGCGGACCGATAGGAGTGACGTTGATCAGGAAACTGCTCGCGCCGGCGACCATCGTGTGAGCTTTGCACGCTGGCCTGGGTGACATTCGTACCCAGTGTCCCGACCATCGCCGCGGCTGCGGGCGCACAGGCCCGCGATCGCGACGGCGACCTGGATGCGAAGCTGGCCATCGCGCTCGCGCGTGCCGGGTTCACCGGGCGCGTGGAGTCCACGCTCGAGGCCAGGCTTGGCCGGCCCGTCAACGCAAAACTTGCCGATCTCGGCCGGATGCTGTGGTTCGACACGGGCCATTCGCTTGGCGGGGACAACACGTGCGCCGGGTGTCATTCGCCGGTTCGAATCGCTACGACGTCATTCTGTGCAAGAACGTCGCGATCTATTTCCGGCCGGAGGTCACGCGGCGCCTCGTTCGGGGACTGTACGGCGCGCTCACTCCCGGCGGCTATCTGCTGCTCGGGCATTCGGAGTCGCTGTGGCAGATGGAGGAAGGGCTCGCGCTCGTCGAGCATGGGGGCGTGTTCTGTTACCGCAAGCCCATCGCCGGCGGTGTTTCCGATGCGGGAGAGGCGGACGAGACACGAAGCGGCTTCTGTGCCTCAGCTGTGGAACGACACGGGCGGTCGACTCCGGCGTGCGGCGAGGCTTCCGCTCCCCTGGCGGCGGAATCGCCGGAGGACCGGTACGAACAGTGCCGGCAGCAGGTCCGGAGTGGTGACTGGGCCCGCGCGCAGGGTGAAGTCGAGGCGCTCATCGAGTCGCACGAGACGTTCGCGCCGGGCCATCTGCTGCTCGCTGGCATCCACGTCCACCTGGGCCGCTACTCCGAAGCCTCGGAGTGCGCCAGCCGCGTCCTCCGCCTCGACCCTTTGGAGGCGAAGGCGCACCTGCTCCTCGGCATGACTGCGGCGAGAGGCGGGCGGCAGCAGGAAGCTGCGGACACACTCCGGCGCGCCCTCGATCTGGACGACTCGCTGGCGCTGGCGTACTTCTGGCTCGGTAACCTCTATCGGGACCAGGGGCACGCGGGACGCGCCTGCGCGGAGTACCGACGCGCGGTCGCGAGGCATGACCGCGGCGAGCTGGACTTCAGCGAAGAGTTTGCCGCCGACCTCTACCCCGCGCAAATCGTCGATTTCTGCCGCGCCAGCCTCGAACGGCTGAAAGGCACGTGGTGATCTGGCGTTCCGCGATGCTGCTCGTCGGTGCTGCGGTCCTGATCCTCGTTCTTGCCGTCCGGCTCCACGCCGCCGTACGGCAGCGTCGAGGGAAGCCGGCACGACGGACGAATCCGAACCCGATGCCCACGACGTCGCGGCTTCCAGACGGTCTCCACGGAGACGCCGCCGACCAGGTGCTCACCTGGATGCGGCATGAGATCCGTACGCCCATCAACGCCGTTGTCGGCATGGCGGATCTGCTGCTGGACGGTGATCTCGCGCAGAAACAGCGCGAATACCTCAGGATGCTGCGTGCCAGTGCCGAATCCCTGTCGCGGACGTTCGACGATCTCATGGATCTGTGCCGAATCGATGCCGGCCGCCTGATACTGGACTCGCAGCCGCTCAACCTTCGGGAGGCTGTCGAAGTGTCGCTCGATCGGGTCGCCCCGATGGCGGCGGAGCGCGCACTCGATCTCTCCTGCCACATTGCACCGGGCACGCCCCACATCGTTCTTGGCGATGCCGCGCGCCTCTGCCAGGTGTTGACCATTCTTCTGACGGACGCCTTCCGTCGCACGCACCAGGGCGGAGTCTCCGTCTCGGTCTCGGCGCTAGCCACCGCGGAGGGACACGTGCTCCGCTTCACAGTTCGAGACTCCGGCCTCCCGGTTCCCGCGGATCGTGCCCGCGCCGTCCTCCAGCCGCTCAGCCGCATCGTCGAGGGCGCGGACCGGGTAGCCGACACGGAGGACTTCGGGCTCGCGCTGTGCCACGGGCTCGCCGGTCTGATGGGTGGTACCCTCGCGCTTCTCCCGGCGGACGGGCCGGGATCGACCTTCGAGCTGATCGTCGCCGCACGGATGCCCGACCGCGTGCTTGAGGCCAGCCGGTCACGCCGCCGCGAACTGCCCGGCGCAGGCATGCCAGGACCGCTGCGCATCCTCCTGGCCGAGGACAGCGAGGTCGGTCGCGCGGTTGCGGTCGATGCGCTGCAGCGGCTGGGGCACGTGGTCGACGTCGCGGGCGATGGCCAACTGGTGCTCGAGGCCCTCGAGCGATGTCACTACGACGTGGTCCTGATGGACATGAACATGCCGCGGATGGACGGTCTCACGGCCACCCGCGAAGTGTGTCGGCGGTGGCCGCCCGACCGCCGGCCGCGAATCCTTGCGTTGAGCGCGAGTGAGCTGCCGGAAGACCGCGCGCTCTGGACGGCGGCCGGCGCCGACGGGTGGGTGAGCAAGAGCCTGCCGCCGGACGAACTGCGGCGGGTCCTGGGCGGATCGCCGCATTCAGATCCCGCGTCGCGCCTGCGAAACGAGCCGCTGCGGGAGATCCCGAGGAGCGCACCGCACGTGGACATGTTCGTGCGGGAGAGCTCGCGGCTGCTGCTGCTGCTTCGGGATGCGGTCGAGTGTCGGGACGCCGCCGGCGCCCACCGCGTCGCGCATACTCTCAAGGGCACCGCCGCGATGGTCGGGGCGGCGCCGGTGGCGCGCGCATGTACTGAACTGCTCGCGGAAGTGCAGGACGGCCGGTTCGATGGCGCCGCCAGGGTTCTCGCGCGCATCGGCGTCGAGATTACCGCTCTTCAGCGGACCCGCGTGCTCCCCGTCGCGCTGAACGACGCCCCCACAGCCCCTGCAGGACCTGCCGAATGAATCTGCCTCAGCCCCCCAAACGCGTCCTCGTGGTCGACGACGATCAAACCACCCGGACGACCACGAAGTCGCTCGTCGAGGCGCTGGGGCATCAGTCCGAGACCGCGCGCGACGGCATCGAGGCCCTCGCGAAGCTCCGGATGGGCGTCGACCTCGTGCTGCTCGATGTCGTGATGCCGGGGCTCGACGGCTACGAGGTCTGCCGCCGCATTCGAAAGGATCCTGCCGGGCTGGACGTCCCCGTGATCATGGTGACGTCGATGTCCAGCCGCGATGACCGGATTCAGGCGGTCGAAGCAGGGGCCAACGATTTCATCGCCAAACCGGTGGACAAGACGGAGCTGAAGGTCCGCTCCGCGTCGCTCCTGAAGCTGAAGGAAGCGCAGGACGCCCTGCGGCGGCATCAGACGCATCTCGAGGCGCTGGTGGAGGAGCGGACCGCCAGCCTGCGCACTGCCCTGGAGCAGATGGCCGAAGCGCAGCGGGTCGCTTACCTGGCGCAGCTCGAAACGGTCGAACGGCTTGCGATCGTTGCCGAGTACAAGGATCAGGTGACGGCCCGTCACATCCGCCGCATGAGCGAGTACTGTGCGGTGCTTGCGCGCGGGCTCAAGCTGCCGCCCGGCGAAGTGGAGCTGATCCTGCACGCGAGCCGCATGCACGACGTCGGAAAGATCGCCGTGCCGGACTCGATCCTGCGAAAGACCTCGAGCCTGGACGGAGCGGAATGGGTGGTCATGCGCCGCCACGCGCTCATCGGCAGCCGCATTCTCGACAATTCCTCATCCGCGCTGCTGCAG
>JALZOC010000404.1 GCA_030857365.1 Acidobacteriota bacterium | reverse complement strand
GGTCTGGGCGGCTGCGGTTCCGTCGACCGGCTTCTGGCAGGAGCAGCCGGACGAGGGGCAGCCCTCCACCGAGCGCACGGAAATCCGGATCGTCTACACCGCCGACACACTGTTCCTGGGGGTCGTCTGCTTCGATCGCGAGCCGGGCGGGATCATCGTTGCGGATTCGCGGCGCGACGCGCCGCTGGAAGACACCGACAGCTTCCGCATCATCTTCGACACGTACCGCGACCGTCTGAACGGGTTCGTGTTCGGAACGAACCCGGCGGGGATCGAGTACGACGGCCAGGTCACCAACGAGGGCAGGGGGGCGGCGGGCTTGGTCGCGGACAGCGGCAGCAGATGGGCGCCGGCGGCGGATTCAATCTGAACTGGGATGGCGCATGGCAGGTGCGGTCGCGCATCACCGAGATCGGGTGGACGGCGGAGTTCGCGATCCCGTTCCGCACGCTGCGATTCCCGTCGGGCCGGGACCAGGTCTGGGGCGTGAACTTCCAGCGGAACATCCGGCGGCGTAACGAGCGGGCGTTCTGGGCGCCCATTCCGCGGCAGTACACGCTATATCGTCTGTCACTGGCCGGCTCGCTGACGGGCCTGGAGACCCCCGCAATCCGCAACCTCAAGGCCACTCCCTACCTTCTCGGCAGCGCGCTCGAGTCGGGGGCGCGGCCGGTCCGCAGGAATCTGGACCGCGACGCGGGGGTCGATTTGAAGTACGCGCTCACGCCCAGCCTCGTCCTCGACGCCACCGTCAACACCGACTTCGCGCAGGTCGAGATCGACGACCAGCAGGTCAACCTCGATCGCTTCGACCTGTTCTTCCCCGAGAAGCGCCCGTTCTTCCTCGAGAACTCCGGGTTCTTCACCGTCGGCAACGCGGGGGAGGTGGACCTGTTCTTCAGCCGTCGCATCGGGATCGGGCCCGGCGGGGAAGCCATTCCGATTCGCGGCGGCGGCCGCGTGTCCGGCAAGCTGGGACAGTACAATCTCGGACTGCTCAACATGCAGACGGCTGACTATGCGGACCGCCTGGCCGGCAGTAACTTCACCGTTCTGCGCGTCAGCCGTGATCTGCCGAACCGGTCATCGGTCGGCGCGCTCTTCACTGGCCGGCACGGCGTGGGCGACCTGGCGGCTGATCACGACGCGAACCGCACGTACGCCGTGGACGGGAAGATCGGGATCCTCCAGCACACGGTCCTGTCCGGTTTCCTCTCGCGCACCGAGACGCCAAAGTTCGACGGCGACGATCACGCGTACAACGTTCGCACGCGCACCAACCTGCCGCGTTTCGACCTCGAGTTCGGGTACCAGGAGATCGCGCCGGGGTTCAACCCCGAAGTCGGCTTCCTCAGCCGCCGCGGCTACCGCAAACCGGACGCGCGGCTGATGACTCGATGGCGCCCCAGGAACTTCATGCACCTGCAGGAGATTCGTCCGCACACCTCCTATCGGGCGTTCTTCGGCTTCGATGACGACCTCCTCGAGACCGAGTACTGGCACATCGACAGCCACTGGCAGTTCAAGAACAGCTACGAGGTGCATACCGGGGTGAACATTACCGAAGAAGGCGTCCGGCGCGCCTTCGAGATCTATCCCGGGGTCTGGGTGCCACCGGGTTCGTATCCGCACAGCGAGGCGCAGCTGGTGTTCATGAGCAACCAGGGCGCGCCGATCAGTCTCAATCTGAGCAGCACGATCGGCGGATTCTTCGGCGGAGATCGCGTGTCGGTGACGCCAACGCTGCGCATGCGGGCTGGCGAGACCCTGACGACGGAGGTCTCCTATCAGCGCAACGCCGTCGACTTGCCGTCCGGCGCATTTGCCACGAACCTCGTCCGCACGAGGCTGTCGTACTCGTTCACGACCCGCACCTTCGTCCAGGGCCTGGTGCAGTACAACGACCGCGCAGATCTGTGGTCGATGAACTTTCGTTTGGGCTGGCTGCAGGATGCGAACACCGGCCTGTTCGTTGTCTACACGGACACGCGCGGACTCTACGACCTGTTCGATCGCCCCGAGCGGACCGACCGCTCGCTGGTGGTGAAGTACTCGCGTTTGTTCGACCTGCTGCGCTAGCGGCCACGCTGGCGCGGAACGGCCATTCGCCCTTGTAGGGAGGATTCGCAATGCGTCTCGTTCACGTTTCGGCGGCTTGTGATCCTCGAGAACTCATCACACGACTTTCCGAAGCGAATCCGCTACTCGCTGCGGCCGGACGGCTCGGTCGAGGCCGTCACCAGCGGCGCGCCGGGGTCTCGCGCTTTCACGTTCCGACTCAAGTGGGCGCAGCACTAGGCCGAAGCATCGTCCCCGACCCTGGGGCCGGGAACCCGCCGTTTCCGGCATAATGAGCGGGTCTGTCCGGTCGGTCACGGAGGTACCCGTTGGTCTGTCCACATTGCGGTGCGAGCGCTGGAGTTGCAGGCGCGAACTGCGCGCAATGCGGGAGGCGCGTGCCCGCATCGGCGGTGACGCTCGTGACGCTCACCCCGAGCCCCCTGGTGGATGGCTCTGAACCCGAGCCGCGCCCGGGCGACGCTGACGTCACCCATCTCGCCGATCCCGACCGTACGCGGCTGCGAGATCCTGAGGAGCCCCGTGTCGCTTACCCGCCGCACACGACGCCGGTGCCGCGGGCACAGACGGCTGGATCGACCCTCGGCCCGGGGGATGCGTTCGGCCCGCGCTACCGAATCCTTCGCGTCCTCGGAGCCGGAGGCATGGGCGTCGTCTATCACGCCTGGGATCAGGAGCTGTGTGAGGCTGTTGCGCTCAAGCTGATCCGGCCCGAGATCACGTCCGACGCCGCGATGGCGAAGGAACTCGAGGCGCGCTTCAAGCGGGAGCTGCTCCTCGCGCGCAAGGTCTCCCATCGCAACGTGGTCCGGATCCACGACATCGGCGAGGTCGAGGGGACGAAGTACATCAGCATGTCCTTCGTCGAGGGGCGCGACCTTGCGACGACGCTGAAGACGACGGGCCATCTGCCCGTCGATCGCGTCGTGCACTTCGTGAAGCAGCTCGCCGCCGGCCTGCAGGAAGCCCACCAGGCAGGCGTCATCCATCGCGACTTGAAGCCCGCGAACATCATGGTGGAGGGCAACGACCTCCTCATCATGGACTTCGGCATCGCCAGGTCTGCGCTGTCGCCGATCGAAGGCCAGCCCGGCGGGGTGAGGAGCTGGTCGCGCAACGCGCTGACAACCGGTCACACCATGCAGGGGGCTATCGTGGGGACGATGGCCTACATGTCGCCGGAGCAGGCGACGGGACAGCCCGCCGACGAGCGTTCCGACATCTACTCGCTGGGCCTGGTCATGCGCGACATGCTCGTCGGGATGCGGCGCCTCGGCGATCCCACGGAGGCGGTCAACGAGTTGATGGGCCGCATCAAGCAGGCGCCGAAGTCCGTTCAGAGCATCGATCCGACCATGCCGGACGATGTGGCGCGGATCGTAACGAAGTGCCTGCAGCCGGATGCCGCCGCCCGTTTCCAGTCCGTGGCGGAGCTGCTGACGGCGTTGCACAGCGTGGACGGCGAGCTCAAGCCCGTGTCCAGGCCGCGGCCCGTGAACAAGGTGCTCGTGGCGGTGCTGGCGGTCGTCGCGATCGTCGTCCCGGCCGCGACGTGGTGGCTGACGCGGACTCCGGCGCCGGCTGTGCCTCACGATCCCGTCTCGGTGGTCATTGCCGATTTCAACAACGGAACCGGTGACCCGACGTTCGATCAGACGCTGGAACCGATGCTGAAAATCGCCCTCGAGGATGCCGGGTTCATCACGGCCTTCGATCGGACCGCCATCCGCCGCAACCTCGGCGTGCGGCCGCCAGAGTCGCTCGATGAACGGGCCGCGCAGGAAATCGCCGTCAAGCAGGGTCTGGGGGTGATCGTGTCAGGGGCGATCCTGCGGAAGGGGGGCCAGTA
>JALZOC010000403.1 GCA_030857365.1 Acidobacteriota bacterium | reverse complement strand
CCCTACGCCCACACCGGCGGCCTGGCCGAAGTGGCGGCGGCGCTGCCGGACGCCCTCGGCAGGATGGGGCATCGCGTGACGGTGATCATCCCGCGGTATCGTCATGTGGAGGTCGCCGGCACCTGCGCGCAGACGGCCACCATCGTGCTCGGCGGCCGGCCGGTCGACGTCACGTTCTGCACGGGCGAGCCGCGGGCGGGGGTGACCCCTGTGTTTGTCGACGTGCCGGAGCTTTTCGATCGTGACGGGCTGTATTCGATCGGCGGCCGCGACTACCCGGACAACGCGTGGCGGTTCGCGGTCTTCAGCCGCGCGGCGCTCGAATTTGCGCGGCTCCGCGGGGACCGCCCTTCGGTCATTCACGCGCACGACTGGCAGACCGGAATGGTCCCCGTGTTCCAGAAGATGCAGTTCTCCGACGACCCGGTGATCGGCCGCGTGCCGGTCGTCTTCACGATTCATAACCTTGCCTTCCAGGGGGTCTTTCCGCCGGCGACGCTCCCGGCGGTCGGCCTCGGATGGGAAGTCATGGACGTGCAGGCGCTCGAATACTGGGGCCAGGTCAGCTACATCAAGGGGGGCATCAACTTCAGCGAGCGCATCACGACCGTGAGCCCCTCCTACGCGCGCGAGATCCTGACGCCGGAGCTCGGCTTCGGACTCGACGGAGCGCTGCAGCGCCGGGCGGGTGACCTGCGCGGCATCCTCAACGCCATCGACGTCGACCGGTGGGATCCCGCGCGCGACGATCTCATCGACGCCTCGTACACGGCCGACGATCTGTCGGGGAAGGCCACCGCAAAACAGGTGCTCCTCCGGAGCGCCGGCCTGCCCGCCAATCCCGCGGCGCTTGCACGGCCGGTGATAGGGCTCATCTCGCGGCTCACGGCGCAGAAGGGGCTGGATCTGCTCGCCGCGGCGGCCGACGAACTGATGGCACTCGACGCCGCATGGGTGCTGCTTGGAAGCGGGAATGGCGAATACGAGGACCTCTGGCGCGGGCTCGCCGCACGGTATCCGGACCGCGTCTCCACGACGATTGGCTTTGAAGAGCGCCTCGCGCACCGGATCGAGGCCGGGGCGGACATGTTCCTGATGCCGTCCCGGTACGAGCCCTGCGGGCTGAATCAGCTGTATAGCCTGCGGTACGGCACCCTGCCGATCGTCCACGCGACGGGTGGCCTCGAGGATACGGTTCGCGATGCTCCGGAGCGGAATCCGAACGGCTTCAAATTTCGCGAGTTCACGCCGGCCGGGCTGGTCAGGGCGGTGGAGCGCGCCCTGCAGCTCTTCCGCAAGCCCGGCGAATGGAAGCGGAGGCAGCAGGCCGGGATGCGGGACGATCACTCCTGGGACGTTTCGGCCCGGGAGTATGTCAAAGTGTATGAAGAGGCCGCACGGGCGGCAGCGACCGGGAACTGAGCTGCACGCGTCGGTTCCGACTTTCCCCAGAGGGACCCAATGGCATCCGAGAAGGTTACGACTCTCACCGACACGAACTTCGACCAGTCCGTCATCAAGGCGGCGCAACCCGTGCTCGTGGACTTCTGGGCGGAATGGTGCGGCCCATGCAAGCGCCTCGGCCCCACGATCGACGAGCTTGCGACCGATTACGACGGCCGCGTGACCATCGGAAAGCTCAACGTCGACGACAACCCGTCGGTCGCGGGCCGGTACAGCATCCGCGGCATCCCGACGCTGCTCCTCTTCAAGGGAGGCCAGATTGTCGAGCAGGTCGTCGGCCTTGCCGACAAGGACTCGCTCAAGAAGATGATCGACAAGCACGTGTGAAGAAAGTGTGAAGCTTCTGACACGAGGCTTGGAAGGCGGGAGTTGGCAGGCGCAGTGACTCACAACGTCATCATCATCGGCTCCGGCCCGGCGGGGTTGACGGCTGCTCTGTACAGTGCCCGCGGCAACATGAAGCCCCTCGTCATCGAGGGGCTCGAGGCCGGCGGCCAGTTGATGCTCACGACTCTTGTCGAGAACTGGCCGGGGCATCGTGACGGCATCATGGGTCCCGAGCTCATGGCCGAGATGCGCGCGCAGGCCGAGCGTTTCGGCGCCGAGATCATCCGGGGCCAGGTCGCGTCGGTCGACCTCGGCTCACAGCCGTTCGAAGTCCGGCTCTCCGACGGCACCGCATACACCGCCCGGGCGCTGATCCTCGCAACCGGCGCCTCTGCCAGGCTCCTCGGTTTACCATCCGAGCGCGCGCTGCTCGGACACGGCGTCTCCACCTGCGCCACCTGCGACGGCTACTTCTTCCGGGGCAAGCCCATCGCCGTCGTCGGCGGCGGCGACTCGGCCCTCGAAGAGGCGATCTTCCTGACCCGCTTCGCGTCCCATGTCACGGTCGTCCACCGTCGCGAGTCGCTTCGCGCATCCAAGATCATGCAGGACAAGGCGTTTGCCAACCCGAAGATTTCCTTCGAGTGGAACGCCGACGTCGACAACATCATGGACGACGGCAAGGGGGAAGTGACGCGGATGTCCGTCGTGAACAACCGGACCGGGGCCCGGAAGGAGCTCGTGGTCGACGGGGTGTTCGTCGCGATCGGCCACACCCCCAACACGTCACTCTTCAAAGGGCAGATCGAGCTCGACTCGAACGGCTACATCGTGACGCACATGGGATCCCGCACCACTGTGCCCGGCGTGTTTGCCTGCGGCGACGTCCAGGACCATATCTACCGGCAGGCAATTACCGCCGCGGGGTCGGGGTGCATGGCTGCGATCGACGCCGAACACTACGTGGATGGCTTGCCGCAGCATCTCGGGACACCAGAGGCCGCTTTGGATATTGCGGTGGCTGGAGAAGAGACTACGCGGGAGATCGGGTTTTAGGTTCCGGGAATTTCCGGTTCCGCGTCACGTGATCCTTCAGTCAATCCACCCCCCGCCGACCACGACCTCCCCGTCGTAGAAAACGACAGCCTGCCCCGGCGCGACGGCGCTCTGGGGTTGGTCGAACGTCACGTGCACGGTGGCGGCGGCGCCGGGTGCGATCGATGCCGCGGCTTCCTGGTGGCGGTGCCGGATCCTGGCCGTGACGCGCAAGCCGCCTTCAGGCTGCACGCCGGCGATCCAGTTGACGCGCGAGGCCGTCAGGACCGTCCGCTCGAGGGCGTCCTTCGGGCCGACGGTGACGGTATTGCGTCCGGCGTCGATTCCGACGACATATAGAGGAATGGGAGAGGAGAGCCCCAGCCCTTTCCGCTGCCCGACGGTGAAGCGATGAACGCCGTCGTGCGTGCCGAGGACCTCTCCACGCGAGTCGCGAATGGCGCCCGCGCCGGCCATTGGCGCCTGCCGCTCGAGAAACGCAGCATGGTCCCCGTCCGGGACGAAGCAGATTTCGTGGCTGTCCGGCTTGTCCGCCACCTCGAGGCCGAGGTCGCGGGCGTGCTCGCGGACGGCGCTCTTGTCGAGAGCGCCGACCGGGAACATCGCGTGCGACAGCTGCTCCTGATCGAGCGTGAACAGGAAATACGACTGGTCCTTCGACGGGTCGGCGCCGCGCTTGAGCCGGTACCGGCCTGTCGCCGGATCCAGATCGACACGAGCGTAGTGCCCGGTCGCGACGAACTCCGCTCCAAGCCCTTCCGCCCTGGCGACGAGCGTCGCGAACTTCAGATCCCCGTTGCAGTGGACGCAGGGGATCGGCGTCCGCCCGGCGGAGTATTCGCTGACGAAGTTCGCGATCACGGTCTCGGCGAACTGACGCTCGAAATTCACGATGTAGTGGGGAATCCCGATGCGGGCGGCGACCCGCCGGGCGTCGTGGAGGTCGTCGATCGTGCAGCACGTGCCGAAGCGAACGCCTCCCTCCCGGCCGGACTGGTCGTACAGCTGCATCGACAGCCCGATGACGTCGTGCCCCTCGCGTGCGAGGAGCGCCGCGGCGACCGACGAATCGACGCCGCCGG
>JALZOC010000402.1 GCA_030857365.1 Acidobacteriota bacterium | reverse complement strand
CGCCCGGAGTCCGAGAGGCTGCCCTGAGGCGGCGATCGCCGCCGGACCGTGAAACCGTTCTGACTCTCTAGCCGCGAAGCGGAGCCGGGTCGTGCTGCGCTGTCGCGGAGGTGTCGACCACGCGGGTCCCGAACAGCGTCCGCGACAGCACCTGCCAGACGATGCTCTGCTTGGTGAGCGCGATACGCGCCACGTCGCCGACGTGCCGCGCCATGTAGCCGGGACGGAGGAAGAAGCGCCTCTTTGCACGATTGATGGCGTCCATCACCAGCCGCTCGTCGAGCCCGTTGCCGCGCAGCAGATAATACGAGTACTCCATCTTCGACCACTCGCCCCGCGCTTCCGCGGGCAGGAGCGAGTCGCGGACGCACTTGTCGTAGAGCGCGGTGCCCGGGTAGGGCACGGCGGGGTAGAAATTCGCGAAGTCCGGATCCAGCCGGATCGCGTAGTCGATGGTGTGCTCCATCGTGTCCGGCGTCTCCCCGGGATAGCCGAAGATGAAGAAGGCAAACGACCTGATGCCGGCCTCGCGCATGTTGCGGAACGCCGCCTGGATCTTCTCCCGCTCGAGGCGCTTGACCATGTCCTTCCGGACTTCGTCGGACTCGGACTCGATTCCGAGTGCCAGCATCCAGCAGCCCGCCCGCTTCAGGCGGTGCACGAAGGCGGGGTCGGTCAGATTGTCCGCGCGCGCGTTGCCGAACCACTGAATCGGCAGCTTTCGCGCGATCAACTCGTCGCAGAACGCGCTGAAGGACTTCACGTTCAGCGTAACGGTGTCCCCCCACAGGTAGAAGAATTCGACCCCCAGCTCCCGGTAGCTGCGCTCGATCTCGTCCACGAGCGATGTGGCACTCCGCTCGCGGAACTTGTGGCCCTGATGAATCGGCGCGACGCAGAAGTCGCAGCTGTAAGGGCAGCCGCGGCTCGTTTCGACAATGACGTAACGCTTGTTGACCAGCGGGAGCGCATATCCCTCGAGCGCCACGAGATCCCATGCCGGGTAGGGGGACGTCGCAAAGCCCGCGAACGTGCCATGCGCACGGTGGGGGACCACGGCGGCACCGCTGACCGCCGCGCGCCACGTCAGGCTGGGTACCTCCCCCAGACGGTCGAGCGACGCGAGCGCGGCGAGCTGAACGATGCCATCCTCCGGCTCGCCCACGAACATGCCGTCCACCGCCGGCACGCGCGCCATCGACTCGGCGGCAGCCGTGGAGGCGTGCGGGCCGAAGCAGAACATGGGCGCCCCGTAGCGGGCCTTGAGCCTGGCGATCGCCGCCACGTCGGCGTCGAGCGTCGGGGTCGTGCTCGGAAAGATGATGAGCGAGGGAACGAATCCGTCGCGTTCGAGCCGGGCGATGACAGCCTCGATCGACAGCCGCTCGGCCGTCGCATCGATCAGCCGCACCTCGCACCCCTGATTGCGGAGAAGCGCCCCCGCGAGGGCCAGCGTGTACGGGGGCTTGGTCGTCCCCAGCACGTCCTCGCGTTCCTGGCAGCGCCCCTGGCGCGTGAACGCCACGCCGTTGATGAGAGGCGGGTTGATGAGCAGCGTGTGCCGCCCGAGCATCGGCGTGGTCATCATCGCACCACTGTCAGGGGAATGGCCCGGCGCGAGGGAGGAGCGATCCCGGCGCCAAACGGCTCAGCCACGGGCACCGGCGACAGTTCGACCTTGCAGCACCGGCGGCAAACCGGGAAGATGCCGTTCTCCACGAGCCGGCGCCGCATGTCCACATACCGCTCGCCGTTCCAGATCTCCTCGAGCGACGACTCGGCCAGATCCCCCACCTCCACCCGAATGAACGGGCAGAAATACATCTTTCCCGAAAACGACACCCGCGCGTGAAGGAACGGATAGAGGCACCGCCCCTCCAGCTTCGCGCCCGGGGTGTAGTAGTTGTCGATGAGCTGTGGATGAACCTTCGGTCGAAAATCGAAGAGGACGTTCCGCTCCCGGCACTTCTCTTCGAGAGACGCCACCTGGCGGCGGACGATCTCGATGTCGAGTCCGGGATCGGTCGTCACGAAGGTCGCGATCGCCGACGCATCGGCGGCGCCGATGAGGCGCACGGTCTCTGCGACCTCGTCTGGCGTGCTGAACATCAGGTGATTGAGGCCTATCGCGTCGACGCCCAGCTCCTCCGCGACGTCGACCATCCGGTCGAGCGCCTCGAGGCTCTCGTGCGCCACCGTGGTATTGATGCTGACGCGCAACGGCGCGTGTTTTCGCCGGGCGGCGGCCTGGAGGCGCCTGAGACCCTCACAGGTGCGATCGAACGTCCCCTTCAGGCCGCGGGCCACGTCGTGAATTTGACCGGGCCCGTCGATGGAAACGCTGATGTGCTTGAGGAACCCCGCCGCCGCCAGGTCCGCAAGCGCCTCGGCGCGTTCGTCGGTGATGATGGTCCCGTTCGTTGTCAGATAGCCGCACGCGTAACCCTTGTCGCGGAAGAGATCGAGGACGGACATGATGTCCTTCCGCATGAAGATCTCGCCGCCGGTCAGGCTCACCTGGAACCCGGGACTGTCGGGGAAGGCCTTGCGGAGCGCATCGAGGGTCATCTCCTCGCGCCATTCCCCCTCGATGTTCAGGAAGTCGCCGACATAGCAGAACTCGCAATGCAGGTTGCACCGCATCGTCGCTTCGTACACGGCGCCGAGGGGCAGGCGGTCCGCACGCCCCGTCTTCTCTGCAAGGAAGCGGCTGATGCGCTGCTCGTACCTGTGGCGCCGATACCGCGCCCAGGCATGACGCGCGAACGGCAGGGCCCGCGCGCGAGTGGCAATCGACTCGCGCAGCTTCGCGACCGAGGACCGCAACGGGCCTGGCGCCGGGCGAGCGCCGGCGGCGGTATTACGAGCCAGGTCCATCGAGTTGCCAGATCTCCAGTGGCGGACCCGGACGCTCCAGCGCGTCGTCGATCCGTGCGTCAGTGTTGTGAAGGAACGGGTCGATCCACGCCCGATCGGGCGCGGTCACCCAGGGTCGATACGGAGAGAATACCGCGATGCGCCGGCCGTCTCGCGCAAGCGCCTCGACGAAGGGGACGACCTCCGGATCCAACCTATTGTATCGCTTGAAGACGACAAATGCCACGCCGAGTGGGCGGAGGGCCGACAGCCCCCGGTCCCCTCCGAGTTCGGAGGGGTCCACGTAGATCTTGTCGACGTCGAGGCCGCCACGTCCGAGGTAGATGAGGTTATAAGCCGGGGCTGGGTACGGGTTCAGCGCCAGCTGCAGCTGAAAGCGGGTGGAGGCGGCGTCCGCGGAGCCCAGGTGATGAGTGAGGGCGTTCACGAGCCCTTCGCGCGACTGCGTCAGCGGCGTCGAATACGGCTGAACCAGGATTATCGAACCCGGCGGGACGCTCCGCTCGATGTAGTCCCTGGCCAGCGTACGCGTGTCCGTTTGCCGGAAAAACAGG
Organism: Acidobacteriota bacterium; assembly: GCA_030857365.1. Classification (GTDB taxonomy): domain Bacteria; phylum Acidobacteriota; class Vicinamibacteria; order Vicinamibacterales; family 2-12-FULL-66-21; genus JALZOC01. The sequence goes on along the minus strand of JALZOC010000402.1, from coordinate 507 downwards.
TCCGCGCGGACGCTTGCCTGGGCGGCGGGAACGAGGCACGCCAGCACGGCGCCCCAGAACATCCATTCCTTGGCGCGCAGCCGTTCTGCCAGAACAGTCAAGAACCACGCGGCGAATACCGCAACGAAGGGCAGCACCGGATTCAGATAGCGGCTGGCCGGGACGGTGTTGCTGATGAAGGCGAAGAACGGAAGGGGAAAGGCCAGCAGCAGCAACGCGCGGGCAGGTGCGACGGCGATCATCCAGAGCGCTCCCGCGCAACCCAAAAGTACGACCGGCGCGCCGATCGAGTCGTGCCACAGCATGCCGACATAGCGAAGAGCAGGAGCGAAGGCGCCGGCGGCGACCGCGCGGTCCACCACGATTGCGCGGTTCGCGACAATGTCACGCCACGCCGTGACCGGCTCCACGAGCAGGAATGGGGACAACGCCAGAAATACCGCGGCCGCGCACGCACACGCCAGGAGGAGCATGCGCAGGACGGTGGCCCACCCGCGAACGCGCCAG